>JAACZQ010000052.1 GCA_009996675.1 Chitinophagaceae bacterium | reverse complement strand
ATCCGGCCATTTCCAATCCGGTAAGAGAAGGCATATTGATATCCAGAAATATCACATCTGCTGTTTGTTTTTTCAGCCAGTCCATGGCTTCCAGGGCATCGTAACATTTACCTGCCAGTTCCAGTACGGGTAATTTCTGGATATAAGTCTCCATCAGCTGCATGGCAGGTGGCTCATCTTCCACTATCAGGCATTTGATTTTCTGGCTCATACGGGTATACTTAAATGTGCCCGGTAAATTCCCTTTTCCAACACTGCTTCGGAATGCATCTCACAGGCATTACCAAACAGTAACTGTAAACGGGCACGCAGGTTTTGTAAACCCGTCCCCCGCCCTGCTGCCGGCGACTCCTGTACCAGTGCATTCTCTACTGTTATGAGTAGGTTGCCGGATTCAAGGGAAAGGTTCACATCAATAAAATTATCCGTTCTGCGTTTATCAATACCATGTTTGAATACATTTTCCACCAATGGTATGAGCAGCATGGGTGGTACATGTAAATCGCGGATCGTCGCATCTTCGCGCCACCGTACTTCCAGCGGATAACGCATCCGCATTTTCTCCAGTTCAATATAATGCTGCAGGAAAGCCAGTTCCACCGATAATGCAATGGCCGGTCTGGGTGCTTCATCCACGAAATACCGCATGATATGGGAAAGCCTTTCCAGCATCGACGCGGTAACCGGTGATTCTTTTTGCGCGTAGAAATAAATATTATTCAATGTATTGAAGAGGAAATGGGGCTGCACCTGCCCTTTCAACAGGTTTAACTCTGTTTCCACTTGCTTTTTTTGCATTTCCTGCTGCTGCTCCTGCAGGCGGAAATAGTGCAGGGTAATGTAGAACAAAATACTGCTGAAATAAATCAGCAGGCTGGATAAAAGCCCTGTTAGTATATTGGCCCATTTAAAAGGTTCGGGTTTTGTACTGAAATAGGTATTGTATATCCACCAGCCCAGTCCATACCGGTAAGCCGCTACAACAAACAACAGCAGCAACGCAAGTAATACATACAGCAGTTTTTTGCCCGTACCATAATAAGCGGGAAGCAGCCAGCCCGCATTTCCATATACAATCAGCATATAAGCACTGATCGTGACAAAAGCATTGGCCATTGCCTGCAACAGCGAATCGTATCGGAGCATCGACAAGGTATTCACCCCAAACAGGAGTAACCAGATGACCCACTGCACCCTTGTTAGGGAGAATGTATGATTCCTTGCTTTCATAACGATCAAAAATAACAAGCCTTTGAACCTAAAGGAGATGGTTTCAACGAATGGGCATTTTCTTTCAACGGTTGATCTTTTTACCAAGATACCCATATCGGTTAAAAAAACCAGCCCGTCTGTTTAATTGCACACAGATCCCGGATACAGCTTTCACAATTTCGCAGAAAATCATCAATTATGAAAGCCATCATCATCATGCTCTGTACACTGGGCCTTTGTTCGGTCACCAGGGCCCAGTCATCCGACACCATTTATATCGGACCAAAAGATATCAATACATCCGTATTAATTCCAGGCACGCACCGCTGGCTGGTATATTTTAAAATGGGGGTAGATAGTCCGCGTACTTTATTCAGTACCTGGACGCGCAGTATCAATAAAATACAATACGAAGGACATCCTGCATATGAAATCAAACAGCTATGGGAGGATAAAGACAGCGTTTCCCATACCACCCGTTCTGTTTCCGCCGCGAAAGACTTTAAAACCCTCTACCACGAATCCTGGTGGCGCAACAGAGGCAGTTCCCGTTTTGATTTTACAAACCAGAAAGCTTTTTTAAACGAGCGTGAAATCAATGACGCAGATACAGCTACACGTGCTAAAAATACCTATCGGGCATTTGATAGTGCCCTGCACCAATTTACCTTGAACTGGCATCTGGACCTGGAAGTATTTCCCTTATTACCTTACCGGGAGCATACCACGTTCATGATTAATTTCTATGACCCTGGATTTTCAGCGCCCAAATGGACCGCCTACACAATTACCGGCTCTGCATTATTGAAAGGTTTTGACAACCAGGATATTCCCTGCTGGTTACTGGAACACAACAGCAACAATAACCGGGAGGTATTCTGGATCAGCAAAAAAACAAGAGAAGTATTGAAACTGGAGCAACAGTTTGGTAAACGTTTTCGCTATAAGATTAAAATGCCTTTCAGCGTATAATTAATCCGCTCATCATGAAACAACTCATTTGTTCCTGCTGTTTATCCATCATCGCTAATTTCCTGTTCGCGCAAACCGTAAGTCCGCAACGCGAGTCCGATTTTGTATTGTACTGGAAAATGGGTGACAGCAGCATAAAATTTGTCTCGCTGCTTCATCAAAAACTGGAAGCAGTACCTAATGCCGGTCAACCTGTATGGCTGCTCACACAAACCTATAGTACAGATAAAGCTACCGATGCGGATTCTACATTTTTCACCCCGAAAAAATGGCAACCACTGGCTTATCGCACCAACATCAAGAGCAGTGCCTACCGGGAGATTGTATCATTTGCACCAGATAGTATTAACGTATCTGTATTGTACAAGGATTCGCTGAAACAGTTTCGTTACGCCGCCGGACAATCCTATATTCAGGCTACTACGCAGGAATACTTCATTGGTCAGCTTCCCTTGCAGATGGGTTATGACACCAGTTTCAGAACAATCAATGCCGGATTGAATTATGCCGATATCAATACCACAGTACAAGTATTGGGAAAGGAAAATCTGCCGGTTCCGGGAATAGGAAATATTCCCTGTTGGAAATTACGGGTTGGCACCGGTCTGCGTTTTTCAATACAATGGTACGCAGAAAGCGATGGCAGCTTAATGCTACTGGAGTTTACCAGCAGAAAAGGGGTTTTCATCAAGCGGAGAATGCTATAAATAAAATGGACGGCTTTGCCGTCCATTTTTATACTCTTTCCTGAAAACCAGGTCAGGAATTCATTTTTCAGGGAATTAACGAACGCCCGATCTCAGCGCCGCGGAAAGGCCAGGGAACACCTGCCAGTAACAGGATGAACGCCAGCAGCAGGAATATAAAGGCTTTGCGGTATTTCACATCATCGGGAACCTGCTTTTTAGCCATACCATGTGCCAGGGTAAGAAACACAATTGCCAGGATCATGGTTATGGGATGTTCTACCCAAAAGAACCGGTAGATTTTATTTTTCATCACAGAATCCACGCCTTCAGGTAAGCCCTTGAGGATACCAAAACGACCCATCAATACCTGGTACAGTCCAACCAGCAGTGTGATGTGACCGGCGATCATGGTAAAGAGCCAGACCTTTTTATCGGCTGGTGAAAAAACTTTTTTCTGCTGCCAGCCAGCCCATGCTTTGTACAGGGAAACCAGTAACAGAATAACAATTACCCAACGAAGTAGGTTGTGAAGATGCAGCAATCCGGTATCCATATAATTGTGTTTTGGTGTGTAAGATAATAAATATCCGAAGGACTATACCGCAGTCCCCTGCATTACTGTTTTGCCTTCAGCAAACTGAAAAGTAATTCGGGTTCATTGGTAGTGATAAAATCAAAGCGGTTATCAAGTGCCCATTGCAGATCTTCTTTGCTGTTGACCGTCCAGGCATTGAGCAATATATCATTTTCACGGGCCCGGGTGATCCAATCCGGATTTTTCTTGAATACACTGTAATGATAATCGGCCCCCTGCACGCCTGCCGCCTTCAACTCTTCCGGTGTTTTATCGCCATTGAGGTACTGCGTTGGTGCTTTGGGTTCAAACTCCAGTATCCGTAATAAAATTCCCAGGTCGAAACTGATGTATGTGGTCATGGCCGGAGCCCCTTTAAGTGACTGAACCATTTTCCAGGTTTTTTCGGCAACCTGTCTTCCTCTTTCCTTGCTGATGGTGGAGGGTTTGATTTCCAGTACCAGTCGGGTGGCTGTATTATGCTGCAGGCCTGCCTGGAGGTACTCATGCAGGGTTGGTATTTTCTCCCCATTCGATAAACGGAACTGCAGAAGATCTGCATAGTTTGTTTTTTCGATGGGCAGGTTGTTGAAATTGGGATCATGGTTAACCACTAGCGAATCATCTGCAGTCATCCATACATCAAATTCAGACCCGGTACAGTTGAGCTTGATGGCCTGTTGTACAGAGGCAATTGAATTTTCAGGGTATTGCAGTGCTTTAAAAGCACCACGGTGTGCCACTACCGGATTGGAGGCAAACTGATTCTTCATTACATAACGGAATGACAGCGCAGACAGCACGATAGCTGTTACTGCAAAGAAAGATAATACACGCATGACATCATTTTAAAGATGTACCAAATGTAACGAAGTACCGGCAAGTTTAGGCAACGGGGCGCATCAAATGCGCTGTTACTAATCTACCCAGTCTGCAATAAACAGGTTGGTATCACGGGTACCACCATTATTTCTGTTGGAGGCAAAAATGATTTTTTTACCGTTGGGACTGAACATAGGGAAAGCATCAAAGCCCTTATCACGGCTGATCTTCTGCAATCCTTTTCCATTAATATCGGTGAGGTACATATTGAAGGGGAAACCACGTTTGTACTCGTGGTTACTGCAGAATATGATGTTTTTGCCATCGGGTGTGAAATTAGGTGCCCAATTGGCCTGTTTCAGGTCGGTGATCTGTCGGGCATCGGAACCATCGGCATTGGCTACCCAAACTTCCATATTGGTAGGAGCTACCATCCCTTCCGCCAGCAGTTCCTTGTATTCCTTGATTTCTGCTTCGGTTTTGGGGCGACTGGCACGCCACACAATTTTTTTGCCATCGGGACTGAACCAGGCTCCACCATCATAACCCAATGTATGGGTAATACGTTTTTCTTTACCGCTGGCCAGGTCCATTACGTACAGTTCCAGATCACCATCCTTATCACTGCAATAAATCATTTTTTTACCGTCTGGTGAAAGTGTTGCTTCCGCATCATATCCTTTGGCATGGGTCAGCTGTTTAACAATCTTCCCGTCGAGATCAGCCATAAAAATATCGTAACTGCTGTACAAGGGCCATATATAGCGGTTGCCGTACTTGGCGCGGTCTGGTGTAGGCGGACACTCATTGCTGCCCAGGTGGGTGGATGCGTAAATAATATGTTTACCATCCGGCAAAAAATAGGCGCAGGTGGTTCTGCCCTTGCCCGTACTTACCAGCCGGGGTTCAAATTTCTCGCCGGGCTTGGTGGGAACCTTACCAATGAAAATCTGGTCGCAATGCAACCCTTCCTTGGGATTGGTTTTCTGGAAAATGATGTATTGACCGTCGTAACTCCAATACGCTTCAGCATTATCCCCGCCAAATGTGAGCTGCTGAACGTTTTTAAAATGTTTTTCCCCTTCAAAATGAATGGAGTCATTCACAGCAGGCTGGGCGATCGCCTGGGTACAGGCGAAAAGGGATGCGGCTAGGATTAGTGTATTGGTTCTCATATTCCAGTTTAATGGCGCAAAAGTACTATATGAAACCATCCTGAATTGTCAGAATATTGTCATGTTGCGCTTTCGGAAAGTTTTCACAAAATGGCGGCCCAGCCCTTAGTATTTTTGCGATATGAAACGTTTTGGTTGTTTTTTGACTGTAGTGCTCCTCCTCACCGGCTGTAAATCCTCGTCTGACAAGGGTGCAAAAGCCAGTGATTTACCCGAATCGGTACAGGTTTTATACAAAGACATTGCCCGGTATCCCGATAGCATGGCTTTACGGGTATGGCTGGTGGACCAGTTGGATAGTCTGGGCGCTTATGCACCTGCTATTGCACAAACCGATTCCATGTTGCAGCGCGACAGTACCAATTTTGGTATCTGGTTCCGGCGGGCGCAGTTGCTGGAACATGCCCGGGATACGGCTGCGGCGATTGCAGCCTATACAGGCGCTGTAAAATTGTATCCTTCCCCGGATGCACAGTTAAGCCTGGCCAGCCTGCTGGCAGAACAGAAACAGTTTCGTGCAGTGGAGCTTTGTGATGCGGTGGAAAGTCTGCGCCTGGGTCGTGAATACCTGGCACATTGCAGCTTTATTAAAGGTGTGTATTATGCACGTACCGGCGACCTGGTGAAAGCATTCGCCTCTTTTGACCGCTGTATCGGCAATAATTACCAATATATAGAAGCTTATATGGAAAAAGCCTTTCTTTATTACGATACAGAGCAATTGCCCAAAGCACTGTCGGTATTGGAACAGGCACAGGAAGTACGGCCAACCGACCCGGATGTAGCTTACTGGCTGGGGAAATGCCAGGAAAAGCAGGGTAACCGGGAACAGGCGATCATGCATTACAGCCGTGCCCGCACCCTGGATCCGCAGTTAAAAGAGGCGGAATCGGCTCTGGAGAGACTGGGAGCAGGCCGTTGAGAATAAAATTTTCATCCTGCGGATAAAATCCTGAATTTCGCACGCAAATCAACCGATATACCATGCCCATCATTGCACCATCACTGTTAAGTGCCGACTTTTTGAACCTCCAGAAAGATTGTGCTATGCTGAATGAAAGCCAGGCCGATTGGTTTCACCTGGATGTAATGGATGGCAGGTTTGTGCCCAATATCAGTTTTGGCTTACCGGTGATCGAACATATCCGCAAAGCCACTACTAAAATCTGTGATGTGCATTTGATGATTGAAGAGCCGGGTTTATATGCCGAAGCCTTTAAGAAAGCAGGGGCTGATGTACTGACTGTGCACATAGAAGCCTGTACACACCTGCATCGCAACCTGCAACAGATCAAATCACTGGGCATGCGGGCTGGTATTGCTGTTAATCCGCATACACCTGTTCATCTTTTATCGGATATATTACAGGAAGCCGATCTGGTTTGCCTGATGAGCGTGAACCCCGGTTTTGGTGGTCAGCAATTCATTCCCCATACCATTGATAAAATCAAAACACTCAAAAAAATGATCCAGGACAAAAACCTGGCTACATTAATTGAAATTGATGGTGGTGTTACACTGGATAATGCGCCCGCAATCCTGAAAGCCGGGGCCGATGTACTGGTTGCCGGCAATACAGTCTTCAAATCAGCCGACCCTATTGCAACGATTGCTGCGTTAAAAGCACTGTAAATATTAGTTTT
>JAACZQ010000051.1 GCA_009996675.1 Chitinophagaceae bacterium | reverse complement strand
GGGTTTATAGTTTGAAGTTGGAGGTTTCCCCATACTACTCACTATTCACTACTCACTACTCACTATTCACTTTCCTTACCAGATTTCACAAAATCTTCATACAGCCCTGTAAGGCAATTCAGGAAATTTGACCGGGCAACCTATCCACATCTGTGCATAAGAAGTTGTAGGAATTGTGGGGTATCAAAGGTTAAATTTGGATAGGATGTGTTAGTACCCCGTTTCGATTACTGAACGTTTAAAATTGAACCAGTTTGACAGAAACCATCATCAACCTTGAAACCGTAAACCCGATTGAGTTTTTCGGGGTGAACAACGGAAAGTTAGATTTGCTGAAAAAGAAATTCCCATTATTAAAGATCCTCTCCCGCGGGACACAACTAAAACTGAGCGGGGCTCCGGAACAGATCGAATCAGCAAAGGAAAAAATTGATCTCATCATTCAATACCTGGAAAGGAACGGACACCTCAGCGAAAATTATTTTGAACAGATATTGGGGGGCGATGACGCCGAAACGGTTGACAACTTTGTTGACCGCAATCCCAATGATATCCTCGTATTTGGTCCGAATGGTAAAACCGTTCGTGCCCGAACGCAGAACCAGAAGAAAATGGTGCATGCGGCCGACCGGAATGATATTGTATTTGCCATCGGTCCTGCCGGTACGGGTAAAACCTATACAGCTGTGGCGCTGGCTGTACGTGCGCTCAAAAATAAGCTGGTCAAAAAAAT
>JAACZQ010000050.1 GCA_009996675.1 Chitinophagaceae bacterium | reverse complement strand
AAGCCTGGGTTTTCTGCCGGGTGATCTGAAGGAGAAGATTGACCCCTATTTAAGACCTTTGTATGATGCGCTGGATGATATGATTCCGGCCGACAAACTGGGCTATTATATGAGTACCCGTACCATCGAAATCGCTCCCCTGGCTTATATGCGGGGTCGTACCTTGGATAATGCTTTCATCATCTTGGATGAAGCACAGAATACCAACGATCTCCAGTTGAAAATGTTCCTCACGCGTATTGGCGCCAATGCAAAAGCCATCATCACAGGCGATCCTACTCAGATTGACCTGCCAAGAAATCAGCGCAGCGGCCTGGAAAGAGCCACACGCATTTTACAGCAGATCGATGGTATTGCACATATCGAATTAAACGAGGAAGACGTGGTTCGTCACCGCCTGGTTAAAGCCATCATCAGGGCCTACGACAAGGAACACGAAAGGGAAGAAAGAGAACGCTAAGAATGTAAGATCGCAGATGTCAGATTTCAGATCTAATAATCTGGAGAAGGCATAAAAGTTTTGAATTTTTGAGGTTTGATTTTTTGATCTGTTATGCAATCAAAAAATCAAACCTTTTTTTATTGAAGCAGAACCACCATAAACCATAAACCATAAACCATAAACCATAAACCATAAACTATACACCAAAACCATCACCTACAACGCATGTCCCAGTTTATCTCGCTTGGTTTGCAGGTAGCGTTCGTTGTGCGGATTGGCGGGTATTTGAATGGGAATAATATCCACCATTTCCAGTCCGTATCCACTTAAACCTGCCCTTTTGCGGGGATTATTACTCATGAGACGCAGTTTGGTAACACCCAGGTAACGCAGTATCTGTGCACCCACGCCGTAATCGCGCTCATCCATGCCAAAACCGAGATGCAGGTTGGCTTCGACGGTATCCATTCCCTCTTCCTGGAGTTTATAGGCTTTCAGTTTATTGATGAGTCCGATGCCACGGCCTTCCTGGTTCATGTACAAAATGAGTCCGCGGCCCTCTTCTTCCACCATGGCCATGGCTTTGTGTAATTGCTCCCCACAATCGCAGCGGAAACTGCCCAGGATATCACCGGTAAAACAACTGCTGTGCACACGTGTGAGTACGGGTTCGCCGGGTTTCCATTCCCCTTTGATCAGGGCCAGGTGTTCGGCACCTGTTGTTTTTTCGCGGAAAGCAACCAGTTTGAAACCGCCATACCGGGTGGGCATATCTACCCGAACCAGTTCCTCAATGAGGGAATCGGTTTTCAGGCGGTAATCAATCAGGTCTTTAATAGAAATGATGCGCAATCCGAAGCGTTGTGCAATTTCCTGCAGCTGTGGCAGGCGGGCCATGGTACCGTCTTCATTCATCACTTCTACCAGCACACCTGCAGGTTCCAAACCGGCCAGTCGGGCCAGATCAACCGTTGCTTCGGTATGCCCGGTTCTGCGCAGTACACCCCCTGCTTTGGCACGAAGGGGGAAAATATGCCCCGGGCGACCCAGATCCTCCGGTTTGGTAGCCGGGTCAATCAGGGCCTGAATGGTCTTGGACCGGTCCTGGGCAGAGATACCGGTAGTGGTACCCTGACCAATCAGGTCCACAGAAACCGTAAATGCGGTTTCATGCAGGGACGTATTGGAGCTTACCATGGGCTGAAGGTCCAGTTCCTGGCAACGCTCTTCGGTAAGGGCGGCGCAAATCAGTCCACGCCCTTCTTTACTCATGAAATTAATGACTTCGGGGCTTGCGTGGCGGGCAGCAATTACAAAATCGCCCTCATTTTCACGGTCTTCATCGTCAACCACTATAATCATTTTCCCATTCCGGATGTCTTCAATGGCATCCTCTATCCTGTCTAACATCAGCATTTCAATTAGGCTACAAAATTACACCCTGGGGGCGGCTTTTCCATCAAATAATATTTTACCCGAAAAGGGCTGAAAAAACGCTGTTTTTTCAGCTTTTTTAAAGGTTTTCCCCTAAAAAAGTCAATAAAGTACCTGAAAGGTCAAAAATGGTCTGAGAGGCAATATTTTGTTAACATTCTGTTGAAATTGTAAGGATATTATTCGTTTTCTTTGCAGCTGAAAAATTAACATTATGCTTAGTAAAAGACTCTTGCAATTTGTATTTGCAGTGCTTCTGATGCCGGCATTCGCATTGGCCCAGAATACCACCAGTAGCCTGAGTGGTTCTGTGAAAACCAATACCGGCGATGTGCTGATTGGAGCAACTGTAACCGCAACCCATGAGCCTACTGGTACGGTTTACCGTGTTCAGAGCCGTGCGGGTGGTCGTTTTGACATCAGTAATATGAACCCCGGTGGTCCGTATTCTGTAGAAGTATCGTTTGTAAACTATGCAAACGAAAAGAAGACTGACATCTACCTGAGCCTGGGTGATGTTTTAAAGTTGGACTTCGCCCTGTCACCCAAGGCAACCAACCTCGGTAACGTAACCGTATCATCCTTGCGTAAGACTACAGAATCATCTGGTAAAGGTGGTACTGAAACAGTGATTGGTCGTGATAAAATGGCCAACCTGCCTACTGTAGGACGTAACATTTATGATTACCTGCGTGCTGTTCCCCAGGCAAAGCTGATCAACGGTTCAGAAGGTGCAGTATCTATTGCCGGCCAGAACAACCGTTACAACGCTTTCTATGTGGATGGTGCTATCAATAACGACGTGTTTGGTTTGTCTGCTTCCGGTACCAACGGTGGTCAGGCTGCCATCGCTCCCCTGTCTATCGATGCGATCGATCAGTTTCAGGTGGTACTGTCACCCTACGATGTATCAATGGGTAACTTTACCGGTGGTGGTATCAACGCCATTACCCGTTCCGGTACCAACAAAACCGAAGGATCTGTTTATTATTTCCTGCAGAACCAGGACCTGGCTGGTAAAACGCCAACTGGTCTGAAATCTGCTGCTACCAAGTTGAACACTTTCTCTAAGAAAACTTACGGTTTCCGCGTAGGTGGTGCCATTACCAAGAGCAAACTGTTCTACTTCGTAAACGTAGACCTTCAGCGCGACGTACGTCCGCAGCCCTTTGATCTGACCCAGTACCGTGGTAACACCAATACCCAGGCTTCTCTGGATGCATTGGCCAATACCCTGAGAACCACTTATGGCTATGAGCCCGGTGGCTACCTGGATAATACCGAAGAAGTATCTGCTGATCGTATCACCGCCCGTATCGACTGGAATATCAGTTCCCGTCATAAACTGTCGATCAGTAACCGTTATACCAAAGGTGAAAGGCTGAATACGAGCACCAGCTCCAGCACTACCATCAACTTCTATAACAATGGTTACAGCTTCCCTACCCGTACCAATTCAACTTCTGCTGAATTGAAGAGCCTGGTAGGTAAAGCTTCCAGCAACAAATTGCTGATCACTTTCACGGATGTACTGGATGATCGTCGCCCCATGGGCCAGGATTTCCCCCGTGTACGTATCAACGATGGTTCCGGTGCCATTGTGTTCGGTCCGGATAACAGCTCTACTGTTAACCTGCTGACCCAGAAGAACTGGTCACTGTACGACGAATTCAAATTCACAGTAGGCAAACATGCCCTGAAAGTAGGTGTTGATTATGAATACAACGATGTGTTCAATGCCTTCATCCAGAATACTTTTGGCAACTACACTTATTCCAACCTGAACGACTTCCTGACCAATGCAAGACCCCAGGCTTACAGCTATGGTTTCTCACTGATTGATCAGGGTAAAGGCGACAATACAAACGCTGCCGCCAAGTTCAAGATCGCTAAAGGTTCTCTGTTTGTGAATGATGAAATCAGACCCAACGATAACCTGACCCTGAACTATGGCGTACGTGCCGACTACTGGAAATTGCTCACACCACCATGGGGTGATTATTATACCAACGTGGTAGCACTGCCCAAGTTTGCCCAGTACTATGACCTGAAAGGTGCTCAGTCTGGTTTAACACCCAAGATTCCCCTTTCTATCTCTCCCCGTTTCGGATTTACCTATAAAATCCCCGAAGAGAACCTGGTTATCCGTGGTGGTCTGGGTGTATTCACCGGACGTATTCCCCTGGTATGGCCCGGCGGCATGTACAACAACAACGGTCTGTTCGTAGGTGGTTATACTGCCAACGCTACCCAATTGAACACTATCCGCTTCAGAAAAGACCCCAACAACCAGTGGACACCTGCTGAGGTTAATGCTGGTCTGACCAAAGGTCCTTTGAACCTGACTGCTGCTAAATTCAGTACCCCCAAATTGTTCCGTACTTCTCTGGCTATTGACAAGAAGTTTGGCAATGGTTGGTCTGGTACCCTGGAAGGTGTGTTCAGCAAGAACATGAACGAGATCTATTACACCAACATCAACCTGCTGCCCCCGATTGGTAAATCAATCGGACCTGATGCACGTAACGTGTATTCTACCACCAACAATGGTAAAATCCCCATCAATCCTGATGGAACCAATCCTTATGACAATGCTATACTGCTGAGTAATAATGATGGTCCTACCGGTTACTCTTATAGCTTTACCATTTCTGCACAGAAGCGCACCAACACTGGTTTTGCTTTTGATGTGAGCTACTCTTTCGGTAACGCTGTTGCGGTAAACGATGGTACCAGCTCTGTGAACCTGAGCCAGTGGAGATTTATGGAGACTGTTAACGGCCGTAACTTCATTACCCGTTCTAACTCCGACTTCAGCCCCGGACACAGAATATTTGCTTACATGAGCAAGAAGTTCACCTATGCCAAAGGCGCTCTGGCTACCACCATTACCCTGGCCTATACCGGTCAGTCTGGTTCTCCCCTGAGCTATGTATATGGACAGAACTCTATGGTTCGTGATGATGGTACCAATGGTACAAACGATCTGATCTATGTACCCACCAGTGCTGATATTGCCGGCATGACTTTCCTGAGCAATACTGTAGGTACTACTACTTACACTGCTCAGCAGCAGAAAGATGCCCTGGATGCCTATATCGCTAACGATCCTTACCTGAAGAACCGTCGCGGTCAGTACGCTGAAAGAAACGGTAGCCGTCTGCCCTTCACCAACATTGTTGACCTGAAAATTGCTCAGGACTTCAATATCAAAGTGGGCAGCAAACGTTACCAGTTCCAGTTGACTTACGATGTATTCAACTTTGGTAATATGCTGAACAGACAGTGGGGTCGTCAGTACTTCCAGTCTAACGACAACTTCCAGTTGATGCAGTTTGCTGGTTATGTAAATGCTACAACCAACTTTACACCCCAGTATCGCTTCAACCCAACCATCACTACTCCATGGAACGTGAGCACTTCTACCAATGCTGCTTACGCTGCCCGCTGGATCAGTCAGATCGGTATCCGTTTCAACTTCTAATCGAAGTTTCGAAAACAACATAAAAAAGGCCCGGACTTGTTCCGGGCCTTTTCTTTATAGGAGTAGTCAATCTTCGCTGAAGCTTGTGCCACCGATAAAGCTACGGCTACACGCGGTTGGTGGGTGAATAGTGAGTAGTCAGCAGTGATTAGTGAGTTATTGATCACATTTACAAGGCTTTCCAACCTCAAACTTCCAACCTCAAACTTCTAACCTCAAACTTCCAACCTCAAACTTCTAACCTGATCCCCCATCCCCATTGCAGGAATTTGGGAAATGCACTTGCCCAGGTGGTAATATCATGTTTCCCTTCCGGCAGTTCGAGGTAATGGATGTGTTCGTCGGTAAATCCTTTGGCTTTCAAAGCCACAATCAGGTCCAGGGCATCGTCGATGCTATCGATCACCCCATTATTATTACGGTCGGCTGTTTCATCGAGCTGACCGCATTGCAGGAAAAAACGTAACCAGGGATGAAACTGCCCCTTACGAACCTGCAGGTGCATGAGGCGATCCTGCTCTTCATCGTATCCATCTTCGTAGGCTTTACGACGCCACCAGAGCGAGCCACTGAAAACACCCACCCGGCTGAATTCGCTGGCATGGTTCCACACAATATCCAGGGCACTGAGCGCTCCCAGCGAAAAGCCGGCAAAGGATTTATCGCGGAAGGAAGCAATCCCTACTGTTTTACGGATAAAGGGCATGATCTCCTCGAAGAGGGCTTTGGTATACATGCCTGCTTTGGCCCCCCGTCCTTTGAAATCGGTCGCATAAGCAGTACCATATTCCATTTTCCGGTCGGGGCCGCAGTGAATACCCACACAGATCAGGGGCTGTATTTTACCATCAGCCAGCAGATCGTTAAGCATCCCGTCGAAGGGCATTTTCAGCAGATCCTGTCCGTCATTGATCAACAAAAGACTCAGGGCTTCCCCGTTCAGGATTGAGGTATCGGGCTGGTAAATATCCAACACTAGTTCCCGTTCCAGGTACTCAGAATAGAGGGTATGGGTTTGCACGGTTACCAGTGCTGTAACAGGTTCATTTTTGTCAAGGGCCATGATTTCAAAAATAGGAGAATGCGCCTAAATAGCCGGGGAAAGCTTTTCACAAATACCCGCCGAGTACCCTTCAACTGGTTTTCCAAGTATGAAAAATTGTATTTAACTTCAAAGCAGTTAACCCGATCGTATCACCCAATACCTTAAGTATGAAAAAAATCGGCATTTTATTCGGCCAGGAAAGAAGTTTTCCCATGGCATTTGTGGAACGCATCAATAGTAAAAACGTACCGGGTATTGTGGCTGAGCCCGTTCGGATCGACAAAGTAATGCAGGGCGAAGCTACCGACTATGCGGTGATCGTAGACCGCATCAGTCAGGACGTACCTTTTTACCGTGCCTTCCTCAAAAATGCCGCACTCTGTGGTACAGCCGTCATCAATAATCCTTTCTGGTGGAGTGCCGATGAGAAGTTTTTCAATAATTGCCTGGCCACGAAAATCAATGTACCCGTACCCAAAACCGTGATTCTGCCCTCGCGTGATCTCCCGGCCGATACATCGGATCAGTCATTCAGTAACCTGGCGTATCCGCTGGACTGGGAAGGCATTTTCAGCTATGTAGGGTTTCCTGCCTATATGAAGCCCTTTGCAGGTGGTGGCTGGAAGAATGTTTATAAATTAACTAGTATGGATGATTTCTTCGAGAAGCATAGTGAAACCGGGGAACTGGTAATGCTACTGCAGGAAGAAATTGTTTTTGAAGAATATTATCGTTGCTACTGCATCGGGGGTAAATATGTGCGCATCATGCCATACGAGCCCCGTAACCCGCATCACCTGCGCTATGTGGCCGATTTCAAGCCCTCTGCAGCACGCTTAAAAGAAATGGAGGAGATCGTATTGCGCATCAACCGTTATCTCGGTTACGATTTCAATACCGTTGAGCTGGCCCTGCGCGACGGCATCCCCTATGCCATTGATTTCTGCAACCCCGCACCCGATGCCGATCTGAAAAGCGTGGGACAGGAAAACTTCGATTGGGTGGTAGAAACGGCCGCCAATTACGCTATTGAAAAAGCACAGTCTGCCCTGCCGGGAGGTGATAACCTCACCTGGGGAGAATATATCAAACGCAGCAGCGCCAAACAAAAACTGATCTGATGGGAAACCTGAATTATAGTCATTTTACCCTGGGTGTGGAAGAAGAATACATGGTATTATGTCCCCAGACCCGGGAACTGAAGAGCCATGAGCAAAAGATTGTACTGGAGGGACAAAAAATTCTGAAAGACAAGGTCAAAGCCGAAATGCACCAGGCTGTAGTGGAGGTAGGAACCGATATCTGTAAGGATATTGAAGAAGCCTTTAAAGACGTGGCCTCCCTGCGGGGTACCATTTCTGCCGTAGCAGGCGAACTGGGACTATGGGTGGGCGCTTCCGGTACACATCCTTTCAGCCACTGGGAAAACCAGTTGATCACCGATCATGTGCGTTACAATCAAATTGTAAATGAATTGCAGGAAGCAGCACGCAGTAACCTCATCTTCGGCCTGCATGTGCATGTAGGTATGGAAGACCGCAGAATGGCCATTCATATTGCCAATACGGCCCGTTATTTCCTGCCACACGTATATGCACTCAGTACCAATTCTCCTTTCTGGGAAGGACGTAAAACAGGCTATAAATCCTTTCGCACCAAAGTATTCGATAAGTTCCCGAGAACCGGTATCCCCGATTTTTTTGAGAGCATCGAATCCTATGAGAGTTATGTCAACCTGCTCATCAAAACCAATTGCATCGACAATGCGAAGAAAATCTGGTGGGATCTGCGCGTACACCCCTTCTTCAATACCATTGAGTTTCGCATTTGTGATGTGCCCATGACCATCAACGAAACCATTACCATTGCCGCTTTGTTCCAGGCCATCTGTGCCAAAATCTACAAACTCCGGCACCAGAACCTCAACTTCATGATGTACCAGCGTTCGGTAATCAATGAAAACAAATGGCGGGCGAGCCGGTATGGTATTGATGGCACCCTGATTGATTTTGGTAAAGAAACCGAAGTCAATACCCGGGCCCTTATTTATGAACTCCTGGATTTTGTGGATGATGTAGTGGATGAACTGGGTAGCCGCCCCGCCCTCAACTACATCACTAAAATCTTCGAACATGGTACGGGCGCCGACCGGCAACTGGCAGTTTTTGATCAGTCCCAGAACCTGACGGATGTGGTTGACTATATCCATGATCAATTTCTGGTAGCCTGATAATCAACCATTTGCAAGGATATTAAGTAGTTTAACCTACCCTTATATACCCGCATTCGCCGGGGAGCAGGGATTTGTGTAATTTTCTGCCCAAAGAGGCAACATTCGCACCCAAAGCCGTATCTATGAGGTGACGTCTACTTTAAAACTACCCCGCATTGACAGAGTACGATCTTATTAAAGGCTGTATCAGGCAGGATAACAGTTGCCAGCGTATGCTTTTTGAGCAGTATGCCGGTAAAATGATGGGCGTTTGCCTGCGCTACGCCACCGATGCCATGGAGGCAGAGGATATGATCCAGGATGCCTTTATCAAAGTATTCCAGTACATAGGCCAGTTTAAGTTTGAAGGCTCCTTTGAGGGCTGGATCCGGCGTATTGTGGTCAATACCTGTATTCGTCACCTGGAACGTAAAAAACTGCGTTTCCAGGATATCGACGACCATAGCCAGCACGCACCACAGGTTGGTCCCCATGCCTATACCCATTTGGGAGAAGAAGATCTGATGAAACTGATTAACCAGCTGCCCGATGGATACCGGCTGGTATTCAACCTGAATGTGATAGAAGGCTATAGCCATGAAGAAATTGCAGAAATGCTGAATATACAACCCGGCACCAGCCGCAGCCAATTGGTAAAAGCGCGGAAGATGCTGCAACAACAAATCTTACAATTGCAAAAAATTGCTGTATAACATGACAGATAACCAATTTGATCAGTTCGTCAGGGCTAAACTCCAGGACCATTCCGCCCCTGTGCCGGCGGGACTCTGGGACAAAGTGAACCCTGCCCGGGATGACGATGACCGCAAGGTTATTGTACTGCCCCCTAAAAACCGTTATGGTCTCCCCGTTTTACTGGGTTTACTGATTGCAGCCAGTATTACCGGTTATCTGTTGTTGCGTGCCGATGGTACGGCCAGCAATACATCCGGCACAGGCGCTGAGGCACAGACAGCAGCCACTGGAGCAACACTTAACAACAAGCCAGCGAATGAACCTGCTGCAGCTGCAGCTTTACCGCAACAATCCAATAGCAAGACAACCAATCAGGATCAGCAAAGCAGTAATACCCTTAATCCGTCGGCAGCTGTAACCTTAGCTACCACTGCACCCGTCAAATCTGCTGGTGAAGCCCAGCCTGTGAGCAACCCGCACACAACCAGTACCGATAATAATACCAGTCATCTTCAAACCAATGCAGGTAGTGATTTGAACAACACCACCGTTAATAGCAAACGCAGCCGCTTCGACAATGCGGCCTTAATGAACACAAGCTTAAAAAGCGGCTCCCGCAGTGCACAAACAGTACCCAATACGCGTAACAATGCCTTATCACTGTCCGCTACCTCCAAAGACGAAGAACCTGCAACAACAGAAGCTGCAGAAGCTGCTGTATGGACAGTAAACCCCTATCTCGCACCTGGTAGTTTGGTGCAGGCATACCAGCCCGGCGATCAGGTTATGAACAGTCTGAAAAGTCTGAAAGAGAATGCAGCAGCCCATTCCAAATCATTCAAAAGTGTGATCATTTGTCCAACCGATAAAAACCGTAATACCGATTGGTTTGCGGAAGTGTATGTATCACCCGATGCCGCATTCAAATCTTTCCGGAATATCAATGCTTCTGCCCAATACCTGGCCAAAAAAGACAGCAGCGAACACATGCAACCCGGATTTACAGCTGGTGTGAGACTTGTAAAACCCATCACCGATAATTTCCTGATCAAAACCGGTTTACAGTATTCACAGATCAACCAGAAATTCACCTATCGTACCGAGAATGAAGTCCGTACCATTACCGTGATCTCCGTAAGAACCATTGTACGCGCTCCCGGTGATACCATTACCGTAACTGATACCAGTACCGCACAGCAGTTTGGTTATAAAAACAATTCCATCCGCAACCGTTACCGCAGTATTGATGTACCACTGATCCTGGGTTACCAGTTTGGAGGTGATAACCTCAAATTTGGTATCAATGCGGGGGTGATCTTCAATTTATCATCCTGGTACCAGGGTGTGATACTGGATACCAGCCTGACAGCAGTACCCATCAGCAAGGGTTCCAATATGCTGTATAAAAGCAATATCGGGCTGGGCTTGTATGCAGGATTCAGTATTATGAAACAGTTGGGTGAAAACACGCAGCTGTTTTTTGAGCCTTATTTCCGGTATAACCTTTCCAATATGACCAATAGCAATGCTTCCTTCAGCCAGAAATTCAGCCTGGGAGGTCTGTCTATCGGTTTACGGTATAATTTAAAACGGCAATAGGCAACGGATAAGCTTAGCCATGTATCTATATAATAACAGTTGATACTCCTTATATGAAAAAATATTTCTTCACCGCCTGTACACTGATACTCTTCTTCAGTTCCTGTAAGAAAGAGATGTCGGAGAACTTTAACCAGTATCCGGGCGATCCGCGTAACGATACGGTTTGGGCTACGATTCCTTCCAGCTCATCTCCTGTATTTAACCTGGCCAACCAGTTGTTCCCCGACCTGGTGATTGATTCTTTCAATTGCTCCACTACCGATACCATTGACTTAAAGGAAGATGCTGAAATGATTTTCCCCGGTGGTGGTTGTGTTACCGGCACCGGTGCTCCGGTTGATGGCAAAGTGAGACTGGAAATTTTTCGCCTGAAAAAGAAAGGTGATTTCATCAAATTTTTCAAACCCACTACTGCCAATGGATATTTACTGGAATCGGCTGGCGGTTTCTTCATCCGTATCAGTAAAGATGGACAGGAACTGAACCTCAAACCAGGCAAAACCATCACCATTCATTTCCGCGATAACGAGGAAGCTAAGCCCAATATGCAGGTATTTTATGCCAGAGAAACATTGCCCTTCATTACCAAGGGATGGGATACAGCACATACCTGGCTGCGTGATACAGATACTTCCTGGATCAAAACCTGGCAACAACCCAATACCGGTGGTGCCGTAAACAGCGGTTACGATCTCAATGCGCATATACTTCGCTGGATAGGTGCTTTCCGTTATATCGACAGTACCCAGCCGCATACCAAAATATTCGCCTACCTGCCACCCAATTTTACCAATAAGAATACGGTAGTCTATGCAGTGTTTGCCAATCAGAAAATCGTGGCAGGTTTACCGGCTGATTTCAGATCCAGAACTTTTACAGCCGATAACATCCCCTTACGCAGCAAGATTAAGATTGTAACCATCTCCCGGTTGGGAACGGATCTGTACCTGGGTGAAAAAGAGGTAAATGATGTGGGCAGTATTACCACGTATAAAGTAGAACCACAGAAAAAATCTGTAACAGATATTCTAAACTACCTGAATAATCTTTAGGTGTTTCAAATAGGTGCGGGGATTTATATAGGGGTTGCTTCGGCGGCCCCTATTTTATTTTGTAAAATCAAACAGCGTGGCGGTAAATATGGCTCTTTCCCGCTTTTTAAAAATCACATCCCAATTACCCTTATAGCGCAGTGTTTTGGGAACGATCAGCCCATTGAAACGAGTCATTTCCACTTCCATACTCACATCAAAATCGTACACACCGGCTTTGTAGCTGAGTGAGTAATTACGACCCAGTACTTCCAGGGTTTTCATATCAAACCAGGTAGTCATCTGATCAACCACAACACGGTCGCTCCGTTCTTTGTTTTCCTTGGGCATAATGGAGAATACATAACACAATCCACCTTTATATTCTTCCATATCCAGCCGGTAGTCGTATAATTTGTGTGCGCTTTCGTCGTACAAATCCAGCTTGTCGCCAATAAAAGGAATGCCGGGGATTTTTTTACCGGGATTGAAGAACAGCATTTTTAATTGTTCCTTGTGTTTTTCCATCCCTTTTTTATCGCTGGTATTGAGGTTTCGGCCTTTAACGATATTGTTTTCACCACATACTTTACCCTTGGTAAAAAACAGCCCTGCATACAGCTCCGGGGTCATATAATTATACTCGCCTTTGCGGTCATAAAAATCGCCGGAGGTTTTTTCTTCCAGGACTTCCATGGTACGGCAACCGTCTTCCCGGTGTTGTTTTGTTTTGCTGAAAAGAGAAGCTTTAACCGCCCCCTTTTTATCCAGCATCTGAATATCGTTGTAGGAAGAAAACCCGAGTACACGCAGGTTACGGAATGCTTTATAAAAGCTGGTGTCTTCTTTAATGGTGGACAAGAGCGTTTTGTAGTCGAAATTGTTGCGCACAATTACTTCCGACAGTGTAAAAGGATATTTATCAACCAGCACGGAGGTATCGCGCTGGGCATTTAACTGTACGGAAAAGAGTAACAGTAAAAGGGCAATACCTGGCTTTATCATTTAACGTAGATCATTTTATAATCAACCCTGGTTTTTCCTTTGCTGATATCATTCAGCTTGCCCTGCAACATTTTGCGGCGCAAAGGTTTAAGGTAGTCGATGAATAATTTGCCTTCAATATGGTCGTATTCATGTAAAATAACCCTGGCGGTAATACCATTGAATGTTTTGGTCTGTGGCTGGAAATGTTCATCCATATACGACAACACCACTTCCTCCTTGCGGAAAACATCTTCCCGGATATGGGGAATACTCAAACAACCTTCGTTGTAAGGCCAGTCCTCACCATCCAGGGTAACAATTTGCGCATTGATGAATACCTGTTTGATACCTGGCTCATCGGGATAGCGACCCTTATCTTCTGCTTCCTGGTGTTCAAATATCTGGCTGCTGTCTACCACAAATAAGCGGATATCGCGGTTAATCTGTGGTGCTGCCAGGCCTACTCCATTACTGGCATACATGGTTTCCCACATATCCGCAATGAGCTTTTCCAGACCGGGGTAACCGGCGTCTATATCCACACATTTTTTACGCAAAACCTGGGCCCCATAAGCCACAATCGGAAGTACCATAAATAGCTATTGATTCGGTGCAAAGGTACCGAATTAGCCCGAATCGTCCATCCTGAAAGACCAAAGCCCCGACAAATCAAAAGATCAAAAATTCAACCATCAGAAATCTGAGATCTGAAATCTTACATCTGCAACCCGCCTCTACCGGTTCGCCAGGTATTCCTGCAGCATAATGGTAGCGGCGATTTCATCAACCAGTTTTTTATTCTGCCGGTCTTTTTTCTTCATCCCCATATCAATCATGGCACGTACAGCCATTTTGGAAGTATAACGTTCATCTACGGTTTGCACAGGTATCAGCGGAAATTCTTTGCGCAGGCGCTGAATGGCTGCTTTCACCAGTGGGGTGGCATGGGTAGGCCGGTCATTAAGATCCAGGGGGTGCCCGATGAGTATCAGTTCCACGGTTTCTGTGCGGAAATAGTTTTTCAGGTATGTAAACAGATCCTTGGTATCCACCGTTGTTAAGCCACTGGCAATAATCTGTAAGGGGTCTGTAACAGCCAGTCCCGTTCTCTTTCCGCCATAATCTATGCAAAGTATTCTTGCCAAAACAATCGTTTTAATAGTTGCCTACAGGAATAAAGAACCAATTACCAGCACACCAAATACAACACTCGCAATACCATTGGCGGTCATAAAAGCGATGTTAACCCGACTCAAATCATGGGGTTTTACAATGGAATGTTGGTATACCAGCATGCCAGTAAACACAGCGGCTCCTACCCAGTACAACCAATGAAACTGCCCATAATACCCTGCCCCCAGTACTGCCAGGGTACTACACACATGCAGCAGGGAAGAAAACCGCAAAGCCTTGCTTTTACCCAGCACAACCGGTATGGAATGTAATTGCTGCGAAGCATCGAACTCAACATCCTGCATGGCATATATGATATCAAAACCCGCAACCCAGGTAATGACAGCGAGTGAAAATAAAATTGGCAACCAGTTAAACACGCCCGTCAGGGCCAGGTAAGCTCCAATGGGCGCGAGCGACAGCCCCAGCCCCAGTACCAGGTGACACAAAGCGGTAAATCTTTTGGTATAACTGTAGAACAAAATCACAAAAAGGGCCACGGGTGACAACCAGAAACAAATACTGTTGATACATCCGGCTGCCAGGACAAACAATACACAGTTCACAATAACGAAACGCAGTGCACTATCGGGAGAAATGATGCCCCGCGGAATTTCCCGTATGGCAGTTCGTGGATTCATCGCATCAAATGAACGGTCGAGGTAGCGGTTGAATGCCATGGCTGCGCTGCGGGCTGTGATCATACAGACCAATACCAGCAGGAACTTGAGCAAGAGGGGTGGCATATAGGTGTATAGCAACATCCAATCGGGATACACCACCTGTTTACCCACTGCCTTATAACCCAGGAAAAAACCAATCATGGCAAAGGGCATGGCAAAAATGGTATGGGAGAACTTAACGAGGCTGAGGTAATGTTTAAAATTTGATGCCATTGACTGCAATTAACAAATGAATTGATGGGTCAGGTAACGCGTATCAGCGGATAAGCGTTAAACGCCAGACAGTTTTGTTTTCCGGATCATCTCCCACATAACAATACCCGCGGCAACAGATATATTCAGGGAATGTTTCATGCCAAACTGGGGGATCTCAATACAGCCATCACAGTGTGCAATAACCTGCTCATCCACCCCATCTACTTCATTCCCCAGTACAATTGCTACCGGGTGGCCTTCGGGTTGACTAAACTGTTCCAGCGATATACTGCCTGCCGCCTGTTCCACCGCATAAATTTTATATCCCCTGCCCTTCAGGTCCAGTACGGCTTCCAGGGTGGTGGGTGCATAAAACCAGTTGACCGATTCGGTGGCACCCAGGGCTGTTTTCTGGATATCACGGTGCGGGGGTTGGGGGGTATAGCCACAAAGGCAGATACCCTGAACCAGGAAAGCATCAGCGGTCCGGAATACACTGCCAACATTGTGCATGCTGCGGATATTGTCCAAAACCACAATCACCGGATGTTTATCGGCTTCCCGCACTTCATCCAGCGACATCCTGCCCAGTTCCGCCATACTCAGTTTTCGCATCCGGCAAAGTTAAACTCATCCATTCAAATAATCCTCATCCCGGGTTTTCAGGGAAAATGTATATTTAGCGTTGGATGTTTCTCTGGAGAGAACCACCAGCAATGGTATTCCCCGGCATATGGAGCTTTGCCGGCAGAAGGTCGAAATCGCAATACCATTAACCAACCACAAACCCAAAACTACAAACCATAAACCATCATGAAGTACACATCCTCCCGTACCTGGTTACTCGCCCTCTGTTTGCCCGTTTCGGCGCTGGCACAGGAAAAAGTAGACCAGGCTATGATGCAGAAGATCCGCGAAGAGGGTCTGAATCGTTCCCAGGTAATGAATATTGCCTTCAACCTAACCGATAAAAGCGGTAACCGCCTGACCAATTCGGCCGGTTATGCCCGTGCCGCCAATTATGCCAAAGAAACCCTGGCAGGCTGGGGTGTTGCCAATGCTGCTATTGAAGCCTGGGGTGAATTCGGTAAGGGCTGGGATCTGGAAAAAGCCTATACCGCCATCACTGCCCCCTACTACAAACCCATACTGGCATGGCCCAAAACCTGGACAGCCGGTACCAAGGGACAGAAATCGGGCGAAGTCATGGTGATTGAGGTAAAAGACTCCGCTTCACTGGAAGCTTACCGGGGTCAGTTAAAAGGAAAGATCCTGATCATTGATCAGAAAAACGAGTACAAGCATAGTTTTAAAGCCGATGCCACACGTTTTACCGATGAAGACCTGGCTAAAATGGCTGCTGCCACCGCACAGCAACCCCGTGGTGGTCAACAACAATTAGACACGGCCCAGCAGCGCCGCATGCGGGAAGCATTTGCCCGTAATGGCGGTGCACAGCGTGCCATGACCCTGCTGAAAGCCATGGCCAAGAGCGAAGGCGCTATTGCTATGCTCAGCTCCAGCACACGTAACCACGATGGAACCATTTTTGCCCAGGGCGGCGGCGCCTACAAAGGAACCGATCCGGAAAACTTCCTGGATATGGCCGTAGGTGTGGAAGATTACAATACCATACTGCGACTGGTTAAATCCGGTACACCCGTGAAAATGGATGTGGATGTAAAAACCAAATTCCAGGACAAAGACCTCCAGGGCTATAATGTGATTGCTGAAATTCCCGGTACTGATCCCGCATTGAAAGATGAAATCGTGATGATTGGTGCACACCTCGATTCCTGGCAGTCAGGTTCGGGTGCTACCGATAACGCTTCCGGTTCTGCGGTGATGATGGAAGTGATGCGCATCCTCAAAACACTGGGTGTACAACCCCGCAGAACCATCCGCATTGGTTTGTGGAGTGGTGAAGAACAGGGGCTGCTCGGTTCCAGAGGCTATGTGAAGAAAACATTTGCTGATCCGGCTACCATGCAAACCACTGCTGCGCATGAGAAATTCTCCGGTTATTTCAATATCGACAATGGAACCGGTAAAGTGCGCGGTATTTACCTGCAGGGCAATGAAGCCTGTAAAGATATTTTCAGTGCCTGGCTGGAGCCCTTTAAAGACCTGGGTGCCACTACGGTTACCATCAACAATACCGGTGGTACCGACCACCAGTCATTCGATGCCGTAGGCCTGCCCGGATTCCAGTTCATCCAGGATCCCATTGAATACGATACCCGTACCCACCACAGCAATATGGATGTGTACGATCACCTCATTGAAGATGACCTGAAACAGATCGCAACCGTGGTAGCAGCATTTGCCTACAACACCGCTCAGCGTGATGCGAAATTGCCAAGGAAACCCATGCCGAAACCAAGAAATTAATGTTCAATCAGAACAGCAGTTGTACACATAAAAAGACAGGCCGCATCATAGATGCGGCCTGTCTTTTTACACACCCCCATGCAACCGCAAACCAAACATGAACCCGTTTGGCCGAAAGATCCTTACCCAAATAAATTGTCAAATTCCCCAATCTTCCAATTGTCAAATTGCCTCCCCAGCCCCCCTTCCCCCAGCACACAAATCCCTATATTTGCCCCTATGGCAAAATCACCTGCAGACACGCCGTTGATGCAACAGCACCGGGCCATCAAACAAAAATATCCTGAAGCAGTTTTGCTGTTCCGGGTGGGTGATTTTTACGAGACATTCGGAGAAGATGCCATCATTGCTTCCCGTGTTTTGGGTATTACACTCACCAAAAGAAACAACGGTGCCGCTGCCTCCAGTGAATTGGCTGGTTTCCCTCACCATGCCCTCGATACCTACCTGCACAAACTGGTTAAAGCCGGTCACCGGGTGGCCATCTGCGATCAGCTGGAAGACCCCAAAAGCGTTAAGGGCATTGTGAAGCGGGGTGTTACAGAAATGGTTACCCCCGGCATAGCCACCAACGATAAATTACTCGAACAAAGCAATAACAATTTCCTGGCTGCCATTCATTACACCGAAGACGGGAACTATGGCATTGCCTTCCTCGATATTTCTACCGGTGAGTTTCTAGTAGCATCGGGGAACGGGGAGTATATCGACAAACTGCTCCAGAGCCTGCGACCCGCTGAAGTTATTTTCCAGCGTAGTTACCAGAAACAGTTCCGCGAAAACTATGGCAACCGTTTCTATACTTATACCATGGAGAGCTGGATTTTCGACCGTGCTTTTGCCGAAGAAAGTCTGCTCAAACATTTTCAGACACATTCACTGAAAGGTTTTGGTATTGAAGGCACTGCTGAAGGTATTGTAGCAGCGGGTGCTATCCTGTATTATCTCAAAGAAACCGAACACCCCAACCTGCAGCACATCACTTCCATACAACGGATGGAAAAAGATGATTTCCTATGGATGGACCGTTTCACCATAAGAAACCTGGAACTGTTACCCGTACAGGCAGAGGGCAGTAGTCTCTTACAGGTGATGGATCATACCAAAAGCCCCATGGGAGCCCGTCTCCTGCGCCGCTGGATGGTATTCCCGCTGAAAGATCCCAAACGCATACACGAGCGTCTGAATACGGTGGAGCATTGCATCCTGCAGGGTGATCTGCGTAAAAAAATAACAGAAGCCATTGCTGCCTGCGGTGATATGGAGCGGCTGGTGAGTAAAATACCCACCAAAAAAATCAGCCCTCGCGAAGTGTTACAACTGGCCAAATCACTGGAACAGGTGCAGATTATTGCAGCCTGTATTGGCCAGGAACAGGATCCCCTGCTACAGCAGATGGCACAACACCTCAACCCCTGTTCAGATGCGGTAGCAGCCATTACCAGCCGGATACAGGAAAATGCACCAGCCCTGGCCAATAAAGGTGAAGTGATCAAAGCAGGGGTACATACAGAACTCGATGAACTGCGCAGCATTGCCAGCGGCGGCAAGGAATTCCTGGTGAATATCCAGCAAAGGGAAGCGGAGAAAACCGGCATCTCTTCCTTAAAAATCAGTTTCAACAATGTATTTGGCTATTACCTGGAAGTGACCAATGTGCATAAAAACAAAGTGCCGGGCGACTGGATACGCAAACAAACACTGGCCAATGCAGAGCGATATATTACCCCTGAGCTGAAAGAATACGAAGAGAAGATCATGGGGGCCGAAGATAAAATACTGGCCATTGAACTGGCTTTGTATGATGCCTTACTCAACGAGTTGCAGGCATTCATCAGCCCCATACAGGTGAATGCCCAACTGCTGGCACAACTCGATTGTCTTTGCTGCTTTGCAACAACCGCCATAGCCAATCACTATAAAAAACCGGAATTGCACGAAGGGCATGAGCTGGAGCTGAAAGCAAGCCGCCATCCGGTCATAGAACGGAACCTGCCCGCAGGAGAAGCGTATGTGTCCAATGATATATCACTGAACCCTGCAGCACAACAGGTTATTATTCTTACTGGTCCGAATATGAGTGGTAAGAGTGCCATCCTCCGCCAGACTGCCCTAATTACGCTGATGGCGCATATGGGTAGTTTTGTACCTGCAGATGCAGCCAGGATTCCATTAACAGACAAGATTTTCACGAGGGTGGGCGCCAGTGATAACCTCAGTGGCGGGGAATCAACCTTTATGGTGGAGATGAATGAAACGGCCAGCATCATCAATAATATTTCCGACCGGAGCCTGATCCTGCTGGATGAAATTGGCAGAGGCACTTCTACCTACGATGGTATTTCCATTGCCTGGAGTATTGTGGAATACCTGCACCGCTCACCCCATGCACCCAAAACATTGTTTGCCACCCACTACCATGAACTGAACGAACTGGAAGAGAAACTGCCCCGGGTAAAAAACTTCCATGTAACCAATAAGGAAGTGGGCAATAAAATTATCTTTCTGCGCAAACTGGCGCCAGGTGGCAGCACGCATAGCTTTGGTATTCATGTGGCCAAAATGGCGGGTATGCCCCCCGAATTGATTCAGCGGGCCAATGAAATACTATCGCAACTGGAAGCCAAACATGTTGATCAGGATGGTTCGAGTACTTCACCCATTGCAGCATCCCTGAAGCAGGTAAATGCCCCGCAAATGCAGCTATCCATTTTCGACGCACACACCGAAACCTTTGAAGGCATCCGCAGTATGCTGAATGATATAGACATCAACCGCCTCACACCTGTAGAGGCGTTGATGAAACTGAATGAAATCAAAAACCTGCTGAAATAATTATTGAATCAGGGTACCTGTTACGTTACCGGCTTTGTCTATGTAAACAGCTTTACCATTTTGAAAAGCTACAGCTGTATCGCCGATAAACTGCTGCATAATCCTGTCAAACTTCGCTGTTATAATTTTTTTACCAGTCTTATCCATCACACCCCATTTTCCATTCTCACTGAAGTAAATATAATCTCCTTTATTATCAATATCCTCATAAAGAGGCGGCACAATTTCTTTTCCTGTTTTGTCGATAATACCGGCTTTTTTATTGAGTACAATAATGGCCAGTCCATTGGAAAACGAAAGGGCATTTTCGTATTTTAAAGCAGTGATGGGCTTACCTGTTTTATCAATAAAGCCAAACTTATCGTTTTGTACCACCATGGCCAGACCCTCTTTGAAGAAATCAACATTATCATATTGTAAAGCAATTACTTCCTTCCCTGTTGCATCTATGAAGCCAGCTTTGCCCCCCGATAATACCGAAGCCATTCCCTCTTCAAAACCAGTAACATTATCATACTTAAAAGGCGTAATTTCTTTACCGGAAGCATCAATAAAACCGTATTTTTTATTCCATTTAACAGCAGCTCTTTTTTCATAAAAATCATCCATGAATTCGTATTTAGGCGCTGCTATCTGACGGCCGGTGGAATCAATGGCCCCGTATTTATTATTCACAACCACATGTGCCATACCGTTGACCATATCCCCGATTTTATCATAAACCGGCCTAATAACTTCACGATTGCCATTAACAGTAAACAAACCGTATTTGGTTACAGAATTACCCTGTGCATTTTTTTCAGTAGTGCTTGTGATCAGTAAATTATATTGTTTCAGCCATTTAAAATCAATATCATTATAAATGGCCGTACTCACTTCTCTGCCCGACTTATCAAGAACACCAACGGGACCATACATGCTTTCATATAATTCTTTGCTGTATGCTCTGTAGATTGCATATCCCTGGTAAAACTCAGACACCGTACTGTATTTGGGCGTAATCACTTCCACACCCTGGTTATTGATGAAACCCGATTTGTTATCTACCGATACTGCAGCAAGCCCTTCATGAAACCGGTAATAACCCTTATCAATTGCCCAATACTGATACCTGGGAGCAACTACATATTCCCCTTTTTTATTAATAAATCCCACTTTAATGGTGCGGATATCGTTGCCATTGTACACTGCTGCCAGGCCTTGATCGAATGAACTGGCATAATCAAACTCAAGGTTTTTCAGTTTATTACCCTTGATGTCTATAAAACTTTTTTTACTGCCACGCTGAACAACAGCAAAGCCTTCACTGAACTCATAAGCAATATCATAAATAGCTGGAATGACCAGTTTATTGGCAGGATCTATATAACCGTATTTACCGTTGATTTTTACCGCCGCCCGGTCTCCTATCATGGGCCCGGCGTAATCGTATTGCGGAGATATCAGCTCTTTCCCCGTCCAGGAATCTATAAAGCCGTATTTGTTATTGAGCTTAACAGGCATCATGCCCTGCGATTCTTCACCCGCATCATCATATTTGGGAAGAACGAGTAGTTTACCATTGGCATCGGTAAAACCAAATTTACCCTCCTTTGTTTTAAAAGGAAAAACATTTTGCGCCAACGTACATTGGAGTAATAAAATACAAATACCTGTAACAATTAGGTTTTTCATAGATACTGATTAGGAAAGCAAGATAGTCAACAGTACTAAAATAGCATTACCCATTATTAGGTAATTATAGCATCAGGAGTCGGCAGTTACCTGTTCAGAGATAACTCAGCCACCATTGATTGTGTGTGGCTTTGTATTCGCTGTATCGCTTACAAAACGGATACAGGAATACCAGTAAGCCTATCCAGATCAGGTACACAACACCCAGGGAAAAGCCCCAGTCATTGGGCCTGAATGCCATCATACCCGATGCAGCCCGGCTCATGGGCTCGCCGGTGGCAAAGAAAGCTATTACACAAAGCAGGTGTATGGTAAAGAAATGCAGCAGGTAGTAAAACAGGGGTACCCGGCCAAAAACCAGCACATAGTTGGTCCAGCTGCCACTGGCTTTCTCCACAGCACGCAGTACCAGCAAGCCCGGTCCCAATGTCATGCAGAGGTATAATAAGGATGGCGGGTATTTGGTAACATTAAAAAAGGAAATAACAGTCCGGAAAGTTTCAGACTGCTTGCTCCAGGGTACGAGATCGCCATATACATTGGCCCAGCGCAATGCCACAAATAATACAATCGCACCCAGTCCCCATTGTACCAATAGTTTTTTCCTGCGTCCCGCATCAAAGCCCTTTACATACCAGGAACCCAGGCAGTAGCCCAATAACATCACACCCGGCCAGGGAATCAGGGGATAGAGTACCCCAAAAAACCTGCCCTCGGCATAATTAAGAAAGACCTGCTGATGGAGCAGTCCGTACCAGAGCGGTGTTTCTCCCATACTGGCATAATTAAACCTGTCGAGCAGGTTATGCCCGGCTACCAGCAATAATCCAATCACAAACAATACCCGTAAAGGCAGGTATAAGAGTACCGATAACAAAATCATGGACACACCAATCACCCAGATCACCTGTAAACCCACAAAATGGTAGAGCGGATCAAATCCAAAAAACAGGTTTACGATAGTCAGTTCTGCTATGATGAGCCAGAGTCCCCGTTTGAACAGGAAAGCCGATTGTTCTTTTTTGGTTTTACGCTGACCGCTTAAAAAAGCAGCAGTGCCGGTGAGGAATACAAAGATGGGGGCACAGTAATGCGTGATCCAACGGGTGAAAAATAAAATAGGTGTGGTGGTAGCAGGATTGGTAGGGTCTTCAGTCATGGCCGTGATGTGAAAAAAATCGCGCACATGATCCAGTGCCATTATAATCATGATCATGCCCCGGAGCAGGTCAATGGAATTGATCCTGCTTTTCAGGACGGCAGTAGTATTGGTCATAGCAAGGGTTTGAGCCTATAAGATAAAAAATCCGGGGCAGTATCTGCTACTACCCCGGATAAATTATTTAAACGACTGAACGGATCAGCCTTTCAGGTATGCCTTTACAGCCGCATGCAGACCACTGCTCAGTGGCACTACCGGCAGGCGTACTTCATTCTGTATCAACCCCTGCTCAAACATAAAGGCTTTTACACCGGCAGGGTTATTTTCGGCAAACATCAGGTCATAGGCTTTGATCAGGGGGTCGTTGAGCGACTTGGCGCTTACAAAATCCTGCCGCAGGGCCGCCCTTACCATATCGGAGAACGCACGCGGGAAAGCATTGGCAGCCACACTGATCACGCCTTCCATACCACAGGCAATCTGGGGCAGGGCCAGGGCATCATCACCACTCACCACCATAAAATCAGCCGGTTTATCGCGCAGGATTTCCATACACTGGGCCATATCGCCACTCGCTTCTTTGATGCCCAGTATATTGGGCACTTCATTGGCCAGTCGCAATGTAGTTGCCGCACTCATATTCCTGCCCGTTCTGCCTGGTACATTGTACAGGATTACGGGCTTGGGTGAGGCCGCAGCCACGGCTTTATAATGTTGATACAATCCCTCCTGCGATGGCTTATTGTAATAAGGGGCAGCACTCAAAACAGCCGCTGCCTGATCCAATGGAAAGGATTCCAGCTCTTTTACCAGCTCTGCCGTATTGTTTCCACCAGCCCCTACCACTACCGGTACACGGCCGGCTACTTTCTCCATGGTAAACTGTACAATATCCTTCTTCTCCTGCTTATCCAAAGCCGGTGTTTCGCCGGTGGTACCCAGGGCAACCAGGTATTCCACACCGCCGGCAATCATGGCTTCAATAACCTTACCCAATGCCACAAAATCAATGGCATGTTGTGCGGTAAAAGGCGTAACCAGTGCTACACCGGTTCCATTGAGCTGTTGACGAAGGGTTGACATGGGGTTGGGTTATGGTTTTTGGTTTATGGTTTATGGTTTGAAGTTGGAGGTTAGAAGTTGGAAGCGCTTTTCCCCTTTCACTCACTACTGACTACTCACTATTCACTCACACCACTTCTTCCCAGAAGCCCATTTTACCGTATTTCTCAATCCGGTTATTGATACGCGTTTCGGGGTCCTGGTCTTTGATTTCCTGTAAAGCATGCAGGATGCAGGATTTGAGTTTGGCGGCGGCCTCATCATAATCCCAGTGTGCACCACCCAGTGGTTCGGTCACAATTTCATCCACCAGGCCAAATCCTTTCATATCTGTAGCCGTGAGCCGAAGCTGCTCGGCCGCTATTTCTTTCTTCTCCCAGCTGCGCCACAGGATAGAGCTACAGCTCTCCGGTGAAATTACGGTATACCAGGTATTTTCCATCATCAATACCCGGTCGCCCACACCAATACCCAGGGCACCACCAGATGCACCTTCTCCAATGATCACCACAATCACCGGCACTTTCAGGCGGATCATTTCATATATATTCCGGGCAATGGCTTCCCCCTGTCCGCGCTCTTCTGCTTCCAGTCCGGGATAAGCACCCGGTGTATCTACCAGCGCAATAATGGGTTTATTGAATTTTTCGGCCAGGCGCATCAAACGCAGGGCTTTGCGGTAACCTTCGGGATTGGCCATGCCGAAATTGCGCAACTGACGCATTTTGGTATTGGTACCTTTCTGCTGACCAATGATCATCACCGTTTCCCCATCCAGCTGTGCAAATCCACCCACCATGGCCTTATCGTCGCGCACATTGCGGTCGCCATGCAGCTCCACGAAATTGGTGCACATTTTATCGATGTATTTCAAAGTATAGGGACGATCGGGGTGACGGCTCAGCTGAACCCGCTGCCAGGGGCTCAGGTGCTGGGTAATTTCCCGGCGCTTATCAATGATAGAGGCTTCCAACTGTTCAATGGTGGACCTGTAATCGATTTTGGGGTTCTTTTCGGCCAGTTTCTTGGTATCCTCAATCTGCTCGTATAATTCCTTAATGGGTTTCTCAAAATCAAGGAATTGTCTATTGGGGTATTGGGGCATAATCTATAATTGGTGCGGTAAAATTAGGGGTTCAGATTTTTTCGGGAAAAGATTTGTTTGTGAATCTTCTTTACCCTTATCTTTGCCGTCCCGAAAACGACTTACCGGTGGTTTTCAGGGATTTGGATCGGTAGTTCAGTTGGTTGGAATACCGTCCTGTCATCCCCACAGTATTGTGGGGACGGGTTCGAGTCAAGGTTTTGAATTTTAGTTCTTCTTAAAATATTGGATCGGTAGTTCAGTTGGTTAGAATGCCGCCCTGTCACGGCGGAGGTCGCGGGTTCGAGTCCCGTCCGGTCCGCTAGGTTTCTTCACCTAGATTCTTCAGGCCTTGTAATCCTTATTACAAGGCCTTTTTGTTTCATTACCTTTCAGGAAGATTCGCATTTTTTCGCTAAATTGTTTCAACAAGGATTCAACAAAATCCAAATGTTTCAACATGGCAGCGAAAGTCTCTCTCAAATATTATCTGCTATCTACACGCACCACTAAGGGAGAATTACCTATTTACTTACGTATTACGCTCGATCGAAAGAAAGCAGAACTGCATACCGGATATGTATCGACAACTAAGGACTGGAACCAGGAAGAACAGCTTACAAAAAGTAATCATTTAGTCAACCAGGAGCTTGTAAAAAGGAAGGCGAAGGTCTATGAACTGATAATTGACCTGGAAAAGAAGAATAAGCCTGTTTCTGCGGCCATACTTAAGGAACTACTCACCGGCAAGCAAAAGGTCAATATTGGACTATTGGCCTATTTTCAGCAGCATATTGAGGAAATCAAGATCAGAAATGAGATCAAGAAGATATCTCTTAATAAATACCACCAGTCATTCAAAAGTCTCAATGAGTTTCTCGCAAAAATGTATAAGTCTCAGGACATATATATAGATCAAGTGGATTATAGTTTTATTAATGCTTATGACCTCTTCTTGAAGGAAGAATATGATCTGCATAAGAATACCATTAATAAATATCATTCAAGGCTTAGGACTATTCTTTTAAAGGCACTAGCCGAAGGGCATATTTTCAAGCAACCTTATGCCAATTTTAAACTCAATACGGTTAAAACTGATCGAGAATTTTTAAGCCAGGAAGAAATTGATCTTTTATTAAAACTAGATCTATCCCATAATCAGAGCCTGGATAAGGTGAAAGATCTCTTTTTGTTTTCCGTTTATACCGGTCTTCGATTCCAGGATGCCCAAGATCTAACAATGAATAATCTCTCAGCTTATAAGAATAAGCCTTCTATTAAGTTCATACAACAGAAAACAAGTAGGGCCATTGAGATACCACTTTTGCCTCAAGCAAAGAAAATCATTGATAAGTATAAAGGTTCGCCGGAAAGGAAAGTATTGAATAAGCTTCTTCCTAAGATTAGTAACCAGAAAGTAAATAGCTATCTAAAAGTAATAGGTGATCTAGCTGGAATTAAAAGAAGCATTACGCATCACGTAGCAAGGCACACATTTGCAACAACTATTTGCTTAAATAATAACATGCCTTTAGAAGATGTAAGTATGTTACTAGGTCATTCAAGTATCAAGACCACTCAGATATATGGTAAAATAACTCAACAGCGCATATTCGATTCAATTCAAAAAATACAGATTTCAAAATTAAAATCTACGAAATGATGAAGCCAAAAGAAATAATTGATTTTAATAAATCTATTATCCATACAATAATGTTAGATCCTGATAAGGCTTATGAGTTTTTCAAAAAGGTGTGGGTCAAGTTATCATTTACTGAAAAAAATGCATGTCGACCTTTCATAACTAAATTTTGTGAACAGAGGGCCGGAGATGAAAGCTTACATCCACAGCGGGCTGAAAATTTTGAAGAAACAAGAATATGCTCACAGATGATTCTTGATTATTTAAATGAAGAAAAAAATGGAGTACTACATTACGGAACCATAAAGCTGCAGCCAGGTACAAAACCAAAAGACATTGCATTTATTTTTAGCCTTCTGAAGGATTTAGAATATATAAAGACAAGTAAAGAAGAAATGGCGCAAATATTAATACAGGTTTTTGATATTAGAGGCATAACTGAGAATACAATGAAACAATATTTGAGTCAAAAAGGGGATCTAAAAATGGCAAAAAATAAATTCTATGGTAGGTTACAGTCGTTTCCAGTTAAGTGACTTTTTCTTTTGACCTTCGATAAGTTTTCAGCTATTACCTTTTTTCACTTTCAATTCTACATAGTAGAATTGAAAGTGAAAAAAGCGATTTAATTTTGAAGGTCAAAAGAAAAGGGTTAAATTCTTTCAATTGAAAATTTCAATTTCGAAATGAAAATTTACTTCTAGGTATTCTCTTATCCAAGATTGATATTTGTAGTGAAAAGAAAAAGGAAATAGCTTCCTAGCCGGCTTGACCGGCTTTCTTATTTATATACACTCTACGAAGAAATTCATTTGTCTTTTTAGAATAGATATTGAAGTATAATGCATGATCTTTTTCGACAAATTGTTCAAACCTCAATAAATTATTTACATTTCGATATTTTCTTGGTCTTCTTTTCATTTCAGATGGGAAGAAGACAATACAAGTATATAGGTTATAAGAGCTCATTGTCAATCATTTTTTTGCCCTCATCAGTTAATGTCGAATCATTGTCTTCAAATGATATAAACTTCTTTAGAAAATCATCATAAAACTTATAAACTCCGGATGATTTTTCTGTCCAATCATTCCGCTTACGAATTATGTCAAATAATTGTTTTTTTGTTGTAAGTCCTTTATCGACAAACTCTCTGAGTATATCCTTTGCCAAGTCTGATTTATCTTCCTTTTCACTCTTTATTGGAGCTAGAGAAATAACTGGTTTTGAATCAGTGTCTATATAACCAAATTCATCTTTTGGTAATAAGAGTATATTATTAGTCCTAGCAGAAATTCTGGATTTAATTTGTTTAATACAAAATCCATTACCCTCTAAATTATTTGTAATCTCTAAAATAAAGGATGCTAGTCTTTGTAATGAACTACCTAAATGACCAAGTCCTTTTAAATAACCGCTACTTGGTTTATGAATACTTGCAATTATCAAATGACCGTCTGAGATTAATCTCTTTAAAAGAAGATCAATCTCAGATGCCTCTGCTATATTATTCATATCAAAAACAAAAGGCAAAATATGATCGATAATTATTAAATATTTTTGATCTGGATTCTTTTCTATGTGCTCATGTAAAGCCTCTTTCATCTGAATATGTGAAAGGTCCATGACTGAAAGAAATTCTAATTTTTTGAATATTTCATCTGGGGAATATTGAGCCTTATCTACAATATGTTTAATTGAATATGCATACTGTGATTCTGGTCGTTCAGTATCAATATATAAGACTTTCCAATCTTTAAAGCGCGGATCTCCTTCTTTAAGAAGATCAAGAAAACGATAAATACACTGTGTTAGGAATTTCGTCTTTCCGTGCCCTTCGTTTCCAAGTAAAATATTTAATCCAGAATCTTGAAATACCGAGAACATTTGTTGGGTCTCATCAAAGTATTTTAATAATGGCTTATCCATTATTATGTTCCCTTTTATGATCTTACATAGTAATAAATCTAGGTTAATAGCTTCTTTAGGCATAAGACTAAATTTTAGTTGTGAATGAATTTTTTTGTTTTGATTTTTCGAGGAGATTTTTAATATCTGTAATTGAGTAATAAATGGCTTTGCCAATCTTGCTGAATGGGAGAACCTTGTTTTTTCTCATTTGCCAGAACCAGGTTGATTTTCTTTTAAAAATTTCCATAGCTTCTTTTTCAGTTATATAGTCGGTAATTGGATCAGAACTTGAATTCTCCAGGAGCTTCAGAATTTTGTCCTGTTTCTCATTGATAGAGTTTAATAGCTCTTCAGGTACTAATAGGAGTGCTTGTTTCATCTTTTCTTATTTGAACCCAAAAAGAGCATCAAATCAGATTTTAAAAAATGGGGGAGAATTTCACCCTATATTTATGCTAAAATATTTAGCATAAATATGATCATTGGTACCACCTTCATGATCCAGGTTAAATACATCTCAGGCCTAATAAAATTGAGGGTTCGGAAAGTGCATGAAACTGCCTTGTTCGAATTTTTTGAGGTTCAGGCAAGGAACAAAAAAATTATTTTTAGAAATAATCGTCCCCTATTAAAAAGTAAAGGCTTACACAAAAAGCGGATAGATTGGAGATTGATCAAGGGAGCCCTAGCTAATCAGTTTATACAAGAAGAAATTCCCAAAAAGCTGAATGAATATATTACTAAGTATGGCACTAAGAGTTAGTCTTCATATACTGCATTAGTTTTCTTCATTTTCTTAGCAAATGAGTATGCAGAAGTAATTAAGCTGGTATAGCTTTTATTTTCGAATTCTTCAAGATCACCGGTCTCTTTATCATAAAGAGTTAATGTTATATACTCTCCACCATTCATTGAAAAGTCGACATTGTAATCTTCTAGAATTATTTTCAGTTTGGTAGTATTTCGCATACTGTATATGTTTAATATACGAAAGCTATATTTTTATGGGATTAGAAAAAAAAGAATTTAAATAGCGAAGTAAAATGAATCAATTTAAATCAATATAATAAAGGAAGACGGATTAAATTGGCTTGAAAAAGGTTTCTGCATTTTCGGAAGTTAATCTCGTGTAGAACTCTATACAATATTTGTCTGTCATACCTGCAATAAAATCACATACAGTTCTATATTTTAAATCATCTGATGGGCTATTTAAATATAAATCCCTAAAGTCATTTGGCATTAACATATAGCCCTGTTGTTCATCATCAGTCAATATATCGAATATTTCTCTAACAATTTGTTTTCCACGAAATGCAGGAATTTTCAATCTAGGAGACTGGATATTTACTTCGTAATTAAATGTTTTCAGTACTTCTACTTCAAGCCGAATGTCATCCTTTATTTTTACTGTGGATAATGGCGGATATTCATGAGGAATATATTCAATGGATGATATATATTTTTTAATGAGTTTTGAAGCGAACCCATTTCTTAATAATCCATCTTGCGCAAGATCTTGGCTAGCTCTATATGAAACATCCATTGCGTACCTTATAAAACCATCAATATTACTTGAATCAATTTTATTACGTAAATTATCAGGTACTTTATAAAATACATCAGTGAAAATTTTATAAAGAATATCTTTCACTTCATCCAGAGTAATTGTTCTATTAAAAATTCTGGATACCTTTTTGCTAATCTTATTTACTATTTCTTCATTTGGAAAAACAATGTCAAAAGGGTGACAAAAGTTAGCTTTCAAAGTATCGTCTAAATCATAAGTAGAATATGCGATGTCGTCAGAAATATCCATTATCTGACACTCAATGGTTTTAAACTTTTCCAATTCAATTATACCAGTAAGTTTATTTGGTGTTGACTTGAGTTTATACCCATTTAATACTTTTTCTTTTACTGCTTCAACAATGTCTGCTTCAGATTTATTATATCCTTTTACTGGATAGGGTTTTTTTTCGTTTTTTTGTTCGGCTAGTTTATATCTTTCTGTTTCGTTCTCTGGAATTATTGAATCATATTTTAAAATCGAAGCAATGCTTCTATATGTAAGATTTAATCCAACTCTCAAATCTTTTTTCGATGTAGTATCAAAGGTGTTTACAGTTGCTATTTTTTTTTCAATTCGAGTTAGTACTCTTAATGTTTGTGCATTTCCCTCAAATCCTCCATATTTAAGCATACATTCATCCAGAGCCTCTTCCCCTTGATGACCAAAAGGTGGATGTCCTATGTCATGAGCTAAAGAAGCGAATTCAACTAGATCAGTATCTATATCTAGATTTTGTTCATAATTTAGCTTTCTGGCAATTGTTTTTGCAATTTGAGAAACTTCTTTTGAGTGTGTTAGACGTGTCCTAAAATAATCATTCTCTAATGATGGATACAACTGAGTTTTACCCTGTAAACGTCTAAAAGCGGGGCAATGAATTAACCTAGCATAATCCTTCCAAAATTCAGTCCTGAACGGTTCTTCGTAGGTTTCTTCAGATTCGATTATTCTTTGCCTATCGGTCTCTTGATATAAAGACATGGATTATTGGAAGTATTATCTATTTGACTCTGGGATTTCAACATTAGGTATCTGAGTTGAGGGGGAGTCCTCAGATTTCTTGATAGCTGAACTTTTTATAATTAAAAACTCTAATTCTTTAGGAATATAAGCTTCTTGTTCAGCCTTATGTAAGGCCTGATGTTCGGGCGAATCTATAATAACGTTTGATTGATATATAGATGTATCTTTCATGATTTAAAGTTACAAATTTATTTTATAATACAAAATTGGTGGCGAAATTCATAGGTTATTGATAAACAATTGTTTAGAGCAGATTGCAATTAGCTGTTTCGAGTAAAATTTATCATTAAATCCTTTGAAGTATTCGAGCTGCATTTTTTATATCAACAATTTTTACTCCTAGGGCTTGTAATGATTGATGCATATCTTTAAAAACCGGTTCTTTACCTTTTGGATCTGAAATTGTTAAAAGTACGGTAAAAGGTATTCCATTTGAAGGTATTAATTGACCATCTCTTGCTAAATATTCAACCTCAAGACGCCAGTTTGTACTTGGACCTACTCCTTTAAAATTTTTTTCAAAAACTTTTATAGTACTCCATTTGTACGAGTGTTCAATCTGATTTTTTTCATACATATGATTACTGCTTAGAGATGTGTTATTTAGCCTGCCTATATAATGACCATCTTCTTGCTCTTGTCTTAAATGACCTTCGATATTTACTCTTACAAATTCAGCTCCATATTTATAATCGAGTGGGGGAGTACTTACAATTGTCAATTTTGCATGTCCTTTACATTTGCCAGCAACCACTAATGATGCAGGCCAAGTGAAATTAAAGCTCATTTTTTTATTTGCGTAAATACGATTTGCAAATACCAGAGTAATACTATGGTCATTGCCTTCAATTATTTCTTGAGAACTACTAGGTATTCCAAAACCGACTAAATGCTTAGCTACATCTTGTAATTTCTTATCCTTTAAAACATCTGGGATCATGGCATTATGCACAATAAGACCCATTAATGTTTCACGAGATAAATGACCCTCTATTAAATGGTCAATACAAGCTAAAGATTTTGCTACGTTAGGAGTGGAATAACTTGTTCCACATCCATCGATGATATTTCCAGCTTGATCAATTGAATAAAGCCCATGTCCAAGACCTGATACTTTAGTGCCGGATCCTCCAACATGAGCTAAATCCGGCTTAAGGCCAATTCTGATTCCAGGACCTCGGCAAGTATAATTGGAAGGCGCAAAAGGAACTATGCCCTTCAAATTTGGTGGATTTACTGATGCTATACTTAAATTCCTGCAACTTTCAGAAGGAACTTTAATAGTATCATTTCGAGATGCGGCAAGTATACTTAAGGCCTCGCTAGGATCATTAGGCCATTCTTTACGAATATCTTGTTGTTCGGTATTTCCAACTGATATAACGAAGATAATATCGTTTTCTTCAGCAATTTTATCTAGAGTTTTAGCTGCGACACTATACCCAGAACTAGAAACATGTTCAGTTATATTTAAACTAAAATTAAATATTCGAACACCAGTCCTTTCCTTCAACTCTTTTACAGCAATTTCTAATTCTTTAAAAAACTCTAAAGGTTTTACAAAATAATTTCCGAAAAAAGCTTCTTTAGGAAGAATGTCTAAATCTATTATTTCACATCCGTCTAATTCCTTACAAATTTCACTGCCATTTAAAGTTGACCCTGAGATAGCTAAACCGGCAATAAAAGTTCCATGAGCTTCATCTTTATCGTCTGGACTGAGTAAGCCCCATCTTTCTATTATCCAGTCATTAAATATTGTAGATACTCCACCATCAACAATCGCCATTTTAGGATATGTCTTATTGCTAACAGGTTTTGGAAGTTGATATTTGTCTTTTATTTTACCATAAACAGAACTGCTTCGTTTTATTATTGGGGGTAAATTAATTTTCTTTACTAAAGGGTGTTTATCTAGGAAATTGATCAATTTTGTATGACTATTGATATCTTGGTTTATTCTAATAATATCAGATTTGCGTTTTACAGCTGATTTAGAAATAGATAATTGAACTTTTGAAGTTTCTGAACTCTGTTGTAATCTTATTCCAATAGTAGATGAGCCGATATCAAAAGCTAGTAAGTTAGAACCTTGTATATTTTTGCCTATTGATAGTAATCCATCAATAAAGGTTTGAAATAGTTTCAATTTCTCTTTTGTAAGATTGTCCCATTCTTGGCGTGGAGGTACTGATTCAAATAGTTCAATAATATATGCACCTCCAGTCTGAGGATTTGAAATCCATTCAAGGCCATCTACAATTGAAAATTTTCTCTTATCAACTATATCATAAAGTCGGATTTCTTCTATTGCGCCTAGCTCACTTCTAACAATACTTGGGTTTGGTAAAGTTTTTCCTTCTTTATTTGTTTTATACCGTGTTACTTCTTCAGCTGTGTTTATTTTGGAGTAAATGGCGTCTATGCTGCTAGGTTTTAATTCTACAAATAATTCGCCCAAATCGCCTGCACCAACAACAGGTGCTAGCTCCTTTTTAAAAAGTGACCCTGTAGGTCTATGTGATTTTGCTAAAGCTGATTGTTTTAATATTAATTTCGCATATGAGATTTCTGAAAACTGATTTTTCTTTAAGTTAGTTTTTAGCTCTAAAAGCTGATTTTGTATCTCTTTTTTATGGACTACAAATGCTTCATCTTCTCCAGCATAGAAATCTTTATTCTGCCCTCCAGGAGGTCTTTGCCATAAACCAATAAAATCACTACTGTTTAAAACTATTTGTATTGGACTATTTGCCATATCATTTGTTTTTGGACAATTGTTTGCTTAATGTTGATTGAGGAATACCGGCTAATTCTGAAATATCTTTTTGTGAAAAATTAAAATTAATATCGCTAAGAAGAGATAAAAATAGTTCAGTATCGGGGCCATTTAATAAACCTCTTTTCTCAGAACTAATTCGCCCTGAATTCAAAACAGCAAACCTTCTGATAATATTTACAAAGTCCATGTTTGTTTCAATTGCATAGACTTTTTTAAGCCATTTTACTAATGATTCTATATCGGCTCCACTTGCACCTTCAATAACCCAAGTCAAAAACTCAATCTGGGGTTTATTAAATTCAATCGGAAGTGAAAATTTTTGTAGTAACTTATTAATCACATCTATACTAGGCTTAGGAATTTCAATTTGCACATTAAATCTTCGCCATATCGCTGGGTCAAGTAAACTTTCATGATTGGTAATCCCAATTGTAAATCCAGTTTGTGAGCGTGCATCTAGGTTTTGTAAAAGAGTATTGACAACTCTCTTAATTTCACCAACTTCTTGTGGATCATTTCGAAGCTTTGCAATAGCATCAAATTCATCTAGAAGTAAAATACATTTATACCTAGATGCGAATGAAAATAGGTTGCCAATGTTTCGTGATGAAGTCCCTAGAAACGATGACATTAACCCATCTAATTTTGCTAATACTACTGGAATTTTTATTTGTTTTGCAATCCATAAAGCAAGATGCGTTTTGCCAGTACCTGGTGCCCCATAGATTAAACAAGAACGAGATGGCTCGGCTTTTATCTTTGATAATTTTTCAAAATTTCTCCATTCATTCAAAATTGATTCTATCGCAAATTTGACATTATCGCTGAATAATGGGGGGGCTGAGGGTAGGTTATCTTCAAATATCACCTCAGCTAATGGTGTTGATGATTCTTTATCAACTGGTATCGGTGTCCGTGGGGTAAGTTCCTCCCCGCTTAATATAAATGATCTTCTAATGTTACTTGGTGCCATTTCAATAGACTTACTAACTGATGTCATAAGGCCATCTAAAATTTTGGCTTCTTTTTTATTACCTTCTTTTTCCAACGCATCCTTTAATCTCTGAATTTGATGCATGATTGCACTTGAAGGATTCGCTAAGGCTGTACGGCATAGTGCTTGGACAATGCTGAAATGTTCCATGATTTTGGTCTAAGTTTAAATATTTCGAAAATAATTTCTTTTTTGAGGGGATAAATTTCCGAAAAAAAGAAATTATTTCCAAAAATATGCAAATAAATTCTGTTAAAAAAGCCGATTATAAAAAGTTTTATAGGCAATTCAACAATGTTTCAATAAAGAGCTATAATTCTTGCATAAATAATTGAAAAACAAATAAATAACAATTTTGAGCGAGTCCCGTCCGGTCCGCAAAAGCTCCAGATTGTATCTGGAGCTTTTTTGTTTTATATCCTTTTAAAGATCTAAATAAAAAGAATGCAGCCCTGGCATCC
>JAACZQ010000049.1 GCA_009996675.1 Chitinophagaceae bacterium | reverse complement strand
GGGTGTTACCCAATTGTACAATGCCACCAAGTTCTCCGGGCGCAATAAAAAGAAATTGGGAATTGGTGTATTTAATGCTGTTGGTGCACCCATGCATGCCGTGGTAGAAAATAAAACAACCGGACAGCAAACCCGTATCGAAACTGAGCCTTTGGCCAATTACAATATCCTTGTACTGGATCAGGCACTGGCCAACCGCTCTTCCATTACATTCACCAATGCCAATGTCTGGCGTAGTGGTGGTAGCAGAAATGCGAATGTGAGTGCGTTGGACCTGAGTCTGTTTGACCGGAACAATAAACATAATTTCAAATGGACCGGCCGCTACAGTCATATATCCGGTGTAGAGCGCTATGGTGGCTTTACCAATGCCATGTCTTTTGGTAAAGTGAGTGGAAAGTGGCAATACCTGCTGCAGAATGCCATAGAATCAGAGCGCTACGATCCCAATGATCTGGGTTACCTGCAGGCACCCAATGAAGTATCGGGAATAGCCAGGGTGAGTTATAATATTTTCACTCCAACACGCAAGCTCATTAATTACAATTACTCGCTTACGCTGTTACCCAATTATTTGTATAAGCCCTTTGCTTTTTCAAATTTACTGGTACAGGCCCGTGGGTTCTGGTTTTTCAAAAATTTCTGGGATCTGGGGGTGAATTTTAACTGGCAGCCGGTATGGCAGCGTGATTATTTTGACCTGCGAACACCCGGCAGACCGATCCGCAGATCGCCTTACTGGCATGTGGTAGCCAGTGGTAGCAGTGACAGCCGCAAACGTTTTTTCATGCGCTTTAATATGGCTTATGCCGACTCGCCCATACCCAATGATGCTTATATCGTATTGCAGCTCGCACCACGTTACCGGTTCAGTGACCGGTTTAGCCTGGATATTGATATGCGCAGAGATATTGACAATGGTCAGTTTGGTTTTGCCTACCGCGACACCAATGGCGAACCCATTGCGGGCAGAAGAAAAACCATCAATTTCACGACCCTGGTAAATGGTATTTACAATTTCACACCCCGCATGAATATAACACTCCGTGGCCGTCATTACTGGAGTAAGGTAGTGTACCAGCATTTCTACGATGTAGATGCAAAAGGGTATTTAACTGAACGTGCTTTTGTAAATGGGTACGATCAGAATTTCAATGTATTCAACCTGGATATGTTTTATACCTGGGACTTTAATTACGGCAGCCGTTTGATTGTTGGCTGGAAGAATTGGCTGGGAGGTGATTTCCCCATCAGCGGAACTAATTACAAAAACTATATCTCCAATTTTGCGGAAGTATTCCGTCAGCCTCATGCCAACGAATTCACGGTGCGGTTAATTTATTATATAGATTACCTCTCGCTGCAAAAAAGAAAAGCACAAACTTCTTAGTATAACTGTATTGCCAGTCGGAATGTATTGCAATGTGCTTCTACAATAGTACGGATATCCGGTGAGTATCCACCGCCCATGCTCACGGCTACGGGGATATTGTTTTGCTGCAGGGTGGTGAAAACAAAACGATCCCTTTGTTTGCATCCTTCCAGGCTTATTTTCAGTTTGCCAAACTTATCTGTTTCCAGTATATCCACTCCCGACTGGTAAAAGGCAAAATCGGGTTTTACGGTATGAATGAGTTGGGGCAGTATTTCGGCCAGTAAGCCCAGGTATTGGTGGTCCGTTGTGCCGTCTTTCAGCGGGATATCGAGATCGGATTTTTCTTTATGAAAAGGATAATTGTGTTCGCCATGCATACTGAAAGTGAACACATGGGGTGTTGTTTCAAAAATTTTGGCTGTTCCGTTACCCTGGTGAACATCCAGGTCGATGATGAGGATGCGTTGTGCCCATTGCTGTTGTAGTAAATAATTGGCAGCTGTTGCCATATCATTCAGCAGGCAAAAACCTTCGCCCTTGTCGGCAAACGCATGGTGGGTACCACCGGCTATATTCAACGCCACGCCGTATTCCCGGGCATAGTTGCAGCAATCAATTGTACCCTGTGTAATAACCAGTTCACGCCGGGTAAGTGCGGGTGATTGCGGGAAACCAATTCTTCTTTGTTCGGATGCGCTGAGTGTCTGGTGCAGTAATTTGTTTACATACCCGGACTCATGTGTGCGTAATACCGTTTCAATTGCACAAATACCTGGGTTGAAAATGTTTTGTGTGCTGATGGTGCCCTCATGCAATAACTGTTCGGGGATCAGTTCATATTTGAGCATGGGGAAACGGTGCCCTTCTGGGAGGGGATGGGCATAGATAGGATCGAATGCAATATGGATCATGGAAATTTTACCAGGGTTTCATTAACAATGGCATACACCGTATCTTTTTTGCGGGGCTCAATATTGGCCAGTCCGGAAAATTTGCTGAATGCTGGTAAGATGGCCTGCGATTCTGTAAAGTAGAAACAAGGGAAGCGCAAACTTTGTTTACCCATACCTTTCAGCAGTATGCCGGGATGTAGATGGCCTGAGATCAGGTATGCTTCCGTATCAGCACCAACCGGATCGGGGTCATGCCGGAAGCTGATACCTGCGTTATGGTAGCTGTTGGTTACTTCAATGCCTGTATCTGCATACCATTGATCGGGCAGAATATCGTGATTGCCCTTAACCAGAATCATCTTCAGTTGCGAAAGATCGTTCCGCCACTTACAGAACAGATCAAGTTCTTTATTGTGATGGCTGTGAAACAGATCGCCCACAATGATCAGTTGTTGTGGTTTGAATTGCATGATGGCATCCACTAATCTTTGCATATCTTCTTTGAAAACCTGTTGTGGTACTGCAATCCCGCTCTTGCGGAAATGACCTGTTTTGCCGATATGCAGGTCCGATACGACCAGGGAGGCCGTTTCTTCCCAATAGAGGAGGCGATGGGGTGATAACCAGAAAGTCTGATCCCGGACCTGGTGTACAAGCGGCGCATTCATGCTTGCAAAGATAACGATGCCTATTATTTCAGTTGTTGCTGCATTTTACGTACCCGGTCTTCCAGGCTCTCAGACGATATCTGTTCGCGTATGCTGTCTACTTTAATGGGGAAACAGAAGGGCGTTAGCTTTTGCGGATAAGTGATGATGATGGGGTGACTGCTTATTCTTTGCAGGGTATCGCGTAGCCTTGCTTCTTCCATCTGCTGATCCAGTACTTCCTGGTAAGCCTGTCGCAGCAGCAGGTTGCCCGGTTCATATTCGCTGAATACATTAAACAGTAGGGAAGCGGATGATTGCAGGTGACGTGCTTTTTTCTGTTCTCCGGGATATCCCTGGAATATCAATCCGCCAATCACGGCAATATCCCTGAAAGTACGTCTGGCCATTTCTACGGCATTAACACTTTGCTGGATGTCTTGCAGTAGTTGATCTGGACTGAACAGGTCGTAGACATTGCTGTCGTCAATGGGTATGGGTTGGTCGCTCAATAATTCAAAGCCATAATCGTTCATGGCTATGGAAAAAGTAATGGGTAGGATACGGCTGATACGCCAGGCGAGTAATGCCGCCATGGCTTCATGTACCAACCGGCCTTCGAAAGGATAAACAAAGAGGTGATACCCATCATGGGTTTCAATATGTTCTATGAGTAAAGCATGTTCGCCTGGTATGCTGGACAATTGTTCCTGAAGATCAAAAAGTGGCTGTAAGGCAAGCAGTGCAGTTTCGGTAACGTTATGGTGTAATGCGCTGTCGAGTGTTTTACGCAACATTCGTCCCAGGTTGGCTGTCAGTGGCATGCGGCCGCCGGTCCAGCTGGGCACGATGCTTTTTTTGGCTTTGGAGGGTTTTACAATTGCCGTCATTTCTTTGATACCAATCAGTTCCAGGTTACGTCCGGCCAGTGTGAATACGGCGCCCGGCTCCAACCGGCTGATAAACCATTCTTCGATAACACCAATGAATTTGCCATTCATGGTTTTTACTTTCAGCATGGCATCACTTACAATGGTACCGATATGCATGCGGTGACGCATGGCGATGCGGCGATTCTGAATGCGGTAAAGGCCATTATCGATTTCTATTTTCCGGTACTCATCGTATTGCTGTAAAGCCACCCCGCCCTGGGTCAGGTGTAATAACACATCTTCCCATTCCTGGTCCGTGATGGCTGCAAAGCAGTGTGTGCTTCTGATTTCCGGCAATATTGTTGCCGGCCGGAATCCTTCGCCAATAGCCAATGTACAGAGAAATTGCAGCAGCACATCAAAACACAAGATCCTCGGATCGCGGTTTTCGATCACGGATGCTGCTATGGCCTGTTTCAGTGCCGCTACCTCTACCAGCTCCAAGGAGTGGGTGGGTAAAAAATAAATGCGGCTGCGTTCACCCGGCTGGTGACCACTCCTGCCTGCTCTTTGTAGGAAGCGGGCAACGCCCTTGGGTGAACCAACCTGGATCACGGTATCCACCGGACGGAAATCAACACCCAGGTCCAGGCTGGCGGTACAAACAACGGCTTTGAGTTTTTGGGTATGCAATGCTTCTTCCACCCACCAGCGCAGTTCCTGTTCAATACTGCCATGGTGTAAGGCAATGGTTCCGGCCAATTGTGGTGCAACCGTGAGCAATGTCTGGTACCAGGTTTCACTCATGCCACGCGTATTGATGAATATGAGTGTGGTGTTACTGGCTTCAATAATGGGAATAATTTTCGCCGCCAGTTGTATGCCCAGGTGTCCGGCCCAGGGATAGGTTTCTATCTCATCGGGTATGATGGCTTCTATGTCTATGTTTTTTGGAATATTGGCACGGATGATGGTGCCATTGGTGCCAAGCGGACGTAACAGCACATCCATGGCTTCTTCCAGGTTACCAATGGTAGCACTGATACCCCATACAGCCGGAAGCGCATTTGCTGCTTTGCGTAATGCAATGATGCGTGCCAATGCCAGTTCTACCAGTACCCCTCTTTTACTACCCAGTAATTCATGCCATTCATCAATGGCAATGATCTGCAGGTTGTGAAACAGATCCGGATACCCTTTCTGTGCCAGCAGCAGGTGTAAACTTTCCGGTGTGATGATCAGTACTTCCGGCATATTGCGCTTTTGCTGCTGCCGTTCAGCGGTAGGTGTATCGCCATTGCGGATACCCACCCGCCAGGATAATTCCAGTTCTGCTATGGCGGTCTCCATGGCCCTGCCAATATCTTTGGCCAATGCCCGTAGTGGGGTGATCCATAATAATTGCAGGCCATTGCGGGATTGCTGTTTGAAATCCTGTGGGTGCGCATTGATGAAACGGATAATGGCCGCGAGGAATACCGCAAATGTTTTACCACAACCGGTGGGTGCGTTTACCAGCCCGCTTTCGCCATTTACAATCGCCTGCCAGCTCTCTTCCTGGAAAGGGAAGGGGCGATGTCCTTTGGCAGCCAGCCATTCGCTGATGTGTTTATATCCACTGGTATGGTTGATGGGCATGATCGTAAAGCGGCGATATGGTTTCCATCATGAATGTATTGAATACTTCGCTGGAATCCCTAAATACCTGCTGATGATAACACGGAAATGACCAACTAGTTGACTGAACGGATCTGCCCGTCGATTTTGCGGATAAAATAGAGCTTTTTGTTTTCGAGATAATCCACGGCTCCGGATTGACTGGTATAAGGTTGTACGGGCTGGATATCGAAATCATTGAATAAACGGAAGCTTTTGTCTGACAGGTTTTTGATCAGTTCTCCTTTGTGTTTGATGAGCAGCTTACTGAAATGGTACATGGCTTCAAAACCTTTGAATACCATATCGCTGGGTCTTCCGGCATATTTATACCGGTAGCGGCTGGAGATATCAAAACCCACCCCTTCATTGCGGTTGAACTGGTAGGGAGTAGTATAAATGACTTCTACATTCCGGTCAATGCCTTTCAGTGCATCCCAGGTGGGCATACCTATGGCAATGCTGCGGTAGCGTTTGGATTCTTCCAGTGATTTTACCAGGTTGATGCCGAAGGGCTCATGCAGGGTACCGCAGATGACAATATTCTGTTTGGTACTGTCCAGGTATCCAATAACCTGACTCGTTGTAAAACTATCGGTGAGTTCTATGGTTTTGATCTTGAGGGGAACACCGGGTGTATTGCGGCTCATCTCGGTGAAAACCGATTGAATCATATCTTCCAATGCCCCCTTTCTGCGAAACATAACCATGCTGCTCGTTGGATATACCCTTTGCAGGTAACGGTAAATACCTTCACAGTGGGTACGTAAGGTTGAATTGATGAGTACGAAATAGGGATTATTGGTGAGACCCCCATCGTTGGGATAGGTAGACGAGATTAATGGGATCTGGTGTTCCAGTGCAAAATCGGCCAGTGGTTTGATTTCATTTCGGTTGCTGAAGGAAGCAATGATGAGTGATACATCCTGCATAGCAGTATCGGCCAGTGCTGTTTGAATATTACCGCTGCTGCTTTTGGTATCATAAAAAACTACTTCCAGCGGTGCTTTCTCGCGGTTCAATGAATCAATTGCCAGCATAACACCGTTGTAAAAATCCAGTCCTGGCAGGATATACCTGGGTAAACTATTATTGCCCAGTTTATAAGTATCGCCGCTGAATACCGAATCCAGGTATACGGGGGCAAATACCGCCACTTTCCATTTGGCAGGAACGGCGGGCTCCTGTGCTGCTATTGATTGTATAAACAGCACTGCCAGTGATGCCATCAAAAATTTCCGGATCAGAACCATAGTCTAATATAATCAATTATTCCCATTCGATAGTGGCGGGGGGTTTACTGCTGATATCGTAAACCACGCGGTTAATACCCCTTACCTGGTTGATGATTTCATTAGATACCTGTGCCAGGAATTCGTAGGGGAGGTGTGCCCAGTCTGCCGTCATACCATCCACCGATGTTACAGCCCTCAAAGCAACCGTATACTCATAAGTGCGTTCATCACCCATCACACCAACACTTTTAACCGGCAACAGGATAGTGCCTGCCTGCCACACATCGGAATAGAGATTATGTGCTTTGAGTGCTTTGATATAAATATCATCGGCTGCCTGGAGCAAGGTTACTTTTTCTTCGGTTACTTCTCCCAGCACACGAATAGCAAGACCTGGACCGGGGAAGGGATGCCTGTTGATCATATCGGCAGGAATACCCAGTTCCAGTCCCACTTTGCGCACTTCATCCTTAAACAGGTAACGCAGGGGTTCTACCAGGCTGAGGTGCATGGTGTCGGGCAAACCACCCACATTGTGGTGCGATTTGATGGTCTGTGACGGTCCATGTACACTCACACTTTCAATAACATCGGGATAAATAGTGCCCTGTCCCAGGAATTTCACGCCCTGTACTTTGGCGGCTTCCTGCTGAAATACATCAATAAACAGTTTACCAATGACTTTTCTTTTGGCCTCGGGGTCTGTTTTACCGGCCAGCTCATGGTAAAAAAGGGATTTGGCATTAATGCCGGTTACATTCAGACCAATATTGTCGTAGGTTTTGAGGACCTGTTCAAATTCATCTTTTCGCAGTACGCCATTGTCTACAAATATGCCATGTAAGCGATTGCCGATGGCGCGGCTGATTAAAGTGGCAGCTACGGTACTGTCTACCCCTCCGCTCAATGCCATGATCACATGACTATCGCCAATCTGTTCTTTCAACTGGGCTACGGTTTCCTGCACAAAAGAAGCGGGTGTCCAGTCCTGCTTGCAACCGCAGATATTAACCAGGAAGTTTTTAATGATCTTTTTGCCTTCGGTGGAATGGTATACTTCCGGGTGGAACTGTAAACCAAACAGTGGTTGGCTGTCGTTTCCTGTTTTGCGGAACGCGGCAATGGGAATACTTTCTGTTGTGGCTGTTATTTCAAAACCTTCGGGCAGGTTTACAATAGAATCGCTGTGACTCATCCATACCTGGGAGCCATCGGTAATGCCTTCCAGCAGGGCATCTTTCTGCCGGATACTGATGCGGGCGCGGCCATATTCCCGTTTATTGGATTTATCGACCCGGCCACCAAAATTTTTGGCGGTGAGCTGGGCGCCGTAGCATACACCCAGTACCGGCAGGTGCTGGATAAAACCGGCAACGTCTACATTCGGTGCTTTGTCCTCATTTACAGAAAAAGGCGACCCGCTGAGGATGATGCCTTTTAATCCGGGTTCATAGCTGAAAGGTTTGTGATAAGGGATGATTTCGCAGTACACATTGGCTTCCCTTACGGCCCGGGCAATCAGTTGGGTATATTGACTGCCAAAATCAAGAATGAGGATTTTTTCTGTCATGGCGCGAAGGTAATTCAAATTTACCGGCCGGAGATGGACAGGCGGTGATATAAGGGGGCGGATGGGGTACCCGGAAAGCGTCGAATAAGTACATTTGGGATAAATACTGCATACATGAGAACCCTGACCCTTTTCCTGGCCTGCCTGGTGATGCTTACCGCCTGCCGGTTCAACCNAGAAACCCGGGATGTATCCGGTGCCGAACGCATTCGTTTGAAAGGCATCATGGATGTTGAAATTACCCAGGGAGAAAATACAGCCGTACGGGTAATAGCCGATGAAAATATCCTGCCTTATATCGTGACCAAAAACAATGGGGATGTACTGGAAATTAATATGAAACCTCATATTAACCTGATTGGCTCCAGTCCCATTACCGTTCAGATTACAACCAGGCGATTGAACGAGCTGATGCTTACCGGAAGTGGAAATATTCTGGGTAAAAACAAGTTTACGGGGTCCGATAAAATGCGATTCAGTGTTTCGGGTATCGGGGATATTAAAATGGATCTGAATGCTCCTGAAGTAAATGCTGATGTGAGTGGTAGCGGTTCCATTACCCTGAGCGGTGAAACCCGGGATGCCCGTATTAAGATCAGCGGTATCGGAAATTGTTATGCAGAAGACCTGAAGTCGGAGAATGCTGTGGTAAAAATAGCCGGTAGCGGTGATGTAAAAATATTTGCAGACCGGAACCTAGATGTGTCCATTGCCGGGCTGGGGAGTGTGTTTTACCGTGGTGAGCCTATCATTAAACAGAAAATTTCGGGTAGTGGGGAAATCAAGCGACTGCCGGAATAAACCGTTTAAAAGAAAAAGGTGACCAGTTGGGTTACCTTTTTTTATATCGGTAATTAATCAATTCCCCACCTTATTAAACGATTAAGATGAACTGGAAGGAAAGAATTATTTTGTTGTTGCTGGCCAGTGTGAATTTTACGCATATCCTGGATTTTATGGTAATGATGCCGCTGGGTAATTTTCTCATGCCTTATTTCCATATCTCACCACAGCAATTCAGTGTGGTAGTGGCTTCTTATAGTATCAGCGCTGCCTTGTCTGGTTTTACCGCTGCTTTTTTTGTAGACCGCTTCGACCGGAAAAGGGTATTACTCCTGGGTTATACGGGCTTTATTATCGGGACCATCTGTTGTGGTATTGCCCCCAGTTTCGGCTTATTGCTGGCAGCGCGTGTGGTAGCGGGTTTATTCGGGGGACTGATTGGTGCACAGGTATTGAGCATTGTAGCTGATACTTTCGCATACGAGCGGAGGGGACAGGCCATGGGCATACTTTTTTCGGCATTTTCGCTGGCTTCCATTATTGGAGTACCGCTTGCCCTGTATCTCGCATCCCGTTTTGGCTGGCATTATCCGTTTTTCCTGATCGGGGGACTGGGTATCATCATCATACCCCTGATCATGCGTTACCTGCGTCCCATGACCGGACATATTCATAGTGGCGTACGGGTAAAACCGATGGCCGTTTTACAGCAGGTATTCAGTAACCGTATGCAACTGGTGGCATTGAGTTTGTCGGGTTCACTGATGCTGGGACATTTTCTCATCATTCCCTTTCTCAATCCCTATATGGAATTTAATGTTGGTTTTACCGATGATCAGCGTAACCTGATTTATATGGTAGGAGGCCTGGCAACTTTTGTGGCATCGCCGCTGATTGGTAAGCTGGCAGACCGGTATGGAAAGCATGCGACCTTTAATTTCTTTGCACTGCTATCACTGATCCCCATTTTTCTGATCACCAATATGCCTGCCATCAAATATTATTATGTGCTGATCGTAACAGGTGTGTGGTTTGTATTGAGTACAGGAAGGGGTATACCGGCACAGGCCATCATCAGTAATGTAGTGCCGCCGGAACAGCGAGGCAGTTTTATGAGCTTTAATGGTTGTATTCAGCAGATGTTTACCGGCATCGCATCATTGGTAGCAGGTGTGATTGTGATTAAGCAACCTGATAATACCATACAGCATTATTCCTGGGTAGGTTACCTGAGTATGTTTATTGTACTGGGCTGTATTCTGATTGCCCGTAGATTGGGCAGGATGCCGCTTCAACCGGCAAAAGCCTGAGATAGTTGTTTATGAATAAAGCCCCCGGTCCCGGCATGCTGCGGACCGGGGGCTTTGATTTTATTGGATGACCCGGTAAACGGGATACCGTAAATGCGCGGGTTCGTAATAAGGAGAATTTTTGTAAACAAAATCCAGCTGAGCACTGGCCGATGCGGCAAAACGGCTATCGGTTTTCTTTTTGTCTTCCAATGCCTGTTTCAGTTCCGGATGTTCTCTCAGGTAGGCAGCTGCCACATCCTCCCAGCGATAATTGCTGTATCCTTCTTTCTGTTGTAAAATGGCATCAAAGAAATTCCAGGCAAAATAGCCGTCTTCACCCGTGGGGTCCAGTGTTTCTACCAGGAAACGATCGGCAGGCTGACCGGTGCGGATGATCCAGTCGCCCTTGCGGAATGACATCGATTCCTCCTTTTTACTCAGCTTTACACCTGTTTGCCGGTAATGCTTTTCAAAAATACGGGTTGCTGTTTTGTAGTCTTCAATACGTGATACCTCAACACGGATGCTGCTGTCCCTGCCAAGCCTGTTCATGACGACTCCGTTGAGTTGTAATAAGTCGATAATATCATGCCATCCCTGCGGAATGATATAAGCTTTGGGTTTGCTGACAATATTTTCACCGTTGAAATAATTGAAGTACCGCACCTGGCGGGTAAAGGGTTTACTGCGATCGTAAAACATGCGCTCCTGTCCGGTTACTTCGCTTATTTTTTTACCCTGCTCATAACCCAGAAAAGTAATATTGTCGAATCGGGTGGTATCGGGTCTGAATGACAGTGCGAAATTGTTTTGTGCCTGAACGGCTGCAATGCTTTCCCTGCGTGCCTGTTTGATGGCTTTGGCCTGTAGGGTGCTTTGTTCTATAAAAGTTTGCATCAAAGCATAAGTGCTTTTCACGCGCTGGGCAAAAGGTTTGAGCATATGCGTTTCAGGCATAAAACCCATGGTTTGAAACAGGGCGGCATAACCGCTGCTGTAGCGTGGGGGGTCATAAAAAGCTGTCCAGCCTTTTTCCGGATTACCCCCATCGAAATTGACATAAGGGATCAGCGGCCATTTTTTTTCCTGCATGCCTTTGTACAGGGAAGGTTCAAATACATCGTGGAGGTATTGACCGATGGGCCCGCCCAGTTTATCGTGTTGTGTGGTGAGCAGGGTCATGGTATGCTGGTAATCGGCGCCATCACTGACATGGTTATCGATCAGGATATCCGGGTTTACCCAATGAAAAATACTGGCAAATGCACGGGCATTACGGCTGTCGCTTTTAATGAAGTCGCGGTTCAGGTCCAGGTTGCGTGCATTCCCCCGGAAACCGTAGGATTCAGGCCCATCCTGGTTCACGCGGGAAAAACCGGTTCGGTTCAGGCTGCCGCCAATATTGTAAAGTGGGATGATGGCCAGTGCTACATTGTCCGGCGCTTTGATTACTCCCGTTGCCAGATCGCGCAGCAGCATCATACTGGCATCAATGCCATCCGGTTCACCGGGGTGGATACCGTTATTGATGAGGATTACTACTTTCTGCTGCTGGTGCCAGCGATTGGGGTCGGCTGTTTTGTCGGTGCTGAACAATACCAGGTGCAGGGGTTGTCCTGCATCTGTGAGGCCAAATGTTTTCACATGAATGGATGGGAATGCTTTTGCAAGTGCCTGATAATAACGGATACATGCTTCATAGGTAACAGTTTTTTGTCCATTTGAATTTTCAAAAACCGTTTCCCATTGCTGGGCTTGTAAAACGCCTGCAAACAGGAGTTGCAGGACAAGAAGTAGTTTTTTCATTACTGGCCAGAGGTTTTTTTTATTACTTTCAGGTTGAAAATTTACCGAAAGTAATGGAAAACATACACAGCATTTTACTGGTAGAGGATGAAGCAAAGCTCGGACAGGTAATTAAAGAGGAATTGCAAAGGCAGGGTTACCAGGTAGATCATGCCGTAGATGGCAGGCAGGCGGAAACCCTGTTCAACAGCAAAATATATTCCATGGCATTGCTGGATGTAAACCTGCCGTATAAAAGCGGATTGGAATTGTGTAAGATTTTCAGGGCGGCCAATAAAAACCTGGCCATCATTATGCTAACGGCCATCGGGCAGGTGAATGATAAGGTGGAAGCTTTTAACCTGGGTGCGGATGATTATATCGTAAAACCATTTCATTTTGAAGAACTGTTTGCCCGTGTGAAAGCCATGCTGAAGCGTACCGACAAACATGCGACTGACGAAAAAATTGAAATTGAAGACATGGTCATTGATTTCAGGAATAAATCGGTGAACCGGGCTGGTGTTAATATCAATCTCACGGCGAAGGAATTTACTTTACTGGCGCTGCTGGCCCGGAACCGCGACCGGGTTATTTCCAAGCAGGAAATCCTGGAGAAAGTATGGGATCTGAGTTTTGATACGGGCACCAATACCATTGAAGTATATATCAGCTTCCTGCGAAATAAAATCGACAAACCTTTTGAACTAAAGCTGATCCATACCAAACCCGGTTTTGGGTACTATATCAAATAAAGCCTTATCATGAGCTTTAAGCGCCGATTTGCTTTACAATTTTCCCTCTTTGTAGCCCTGATATTACTGGTATCCTGTGCCAGTATTTATATTTTATACAAGACATACCGCAAAGAAGATTATGCCAAACGCGTTCGCGATGAGGGCCTGGAACTTTATAAAATTTATAAAAGCAGGGAGCATAATAACAAAGAGCTTTCCACCAGTTCCATCAATGATATTCACCAGCCGGGTTTATTCGAAGAAAAAGTAGTGATACTCGATACAATAGGTAATATTCTGTTTAAGCTGCCGGATACGGCCCGTTTCTCTATAAAACCAGAACTGTTAGCAAATATCCGTTCCGCCGGGGAGGATGCTTATCCGTTCAAGCAGGGTAAGCGGGAGGGTATGGGTATGTATGTTACCGAATCGGGGCATTATGTTATTGCATCGGGACTGGATCGTTCGGGATTGAAGCGGATGGAAGTACTGCAGTTGATTCTTTGGTTGGTACTGGCCTGCGGACTGGTGGTAGCGGTATTGTTTTCTTTTTATTTCGTGGAGCAGGTCATTCGCCCCATGGTGCTGATGAGTAAGCAGATGGAAGATACATCTGTGGTGAACCTGCGGGAACAGATACCGGAGTCGGGTTCGTTTACAGAGATGAACCAGATTGCCCGTAATTTCAATGCCATGCGGGAACGCCTTAATAAGGCTTTTGAATTCCAGCGCAATTTCGTTCATAATGCTTCGCATGAATTGAGAACACCATTGGCCAATATGATGGCGCAAACAGAAGCAGCATTAAGCCGTACGCTTAGTGCGGAAGAATACCGTGATATACTGGGTTCGTTGCGACAGGACCAGCAACGGATGATTGACCTGACCAATTCCTTATTGCTGATATCGCTGTATGAGCAGGAGGGGTTTGACCAGGACTGGCCCATGTTGCGGGTGGATGAAATGATTTATGAGAAAATCAGCAGCAGTAAAAGTTTGTACCCCGATATTGGTTTGTCGCTCAGCTTCCTGGATACGCCGGGCAGTGATAATGATCTGATGATCCAGGGTAATGAAGCTTTGCTGAAATCGGTATTCGATAACCTGATCCGGAATGCGTATGCCTATTCGCCCAACCATAAAGTAGATATTTCATTGCAGATACTACCCCGGGAAATACGGATACTATTTGAGAACAAGGGTACACACTTGTCGAAGGAAGAGCAGGAAAAAGTGATGATGCCTTTTTTCCGGGGTAAGAATGCCCAGCAGACCAAGGGTTTTGGTCTGGGTTTATCCATTGTGCAAAGGATTCTGAAAATGCACAATGGCCGTTTGTTGTATGAAGCGCTGCCACAGCAATTGAACCGGTTTACGGTTTGTCTGCCCAGGGATGGGGCAGGGGCATAAAAAAACCAACCCAGTTTGGGTTGGTACTATGTTTTACTCAATAATCTATTGATAATTAAGCGTTTGCCTTCTTAGCTAACTTGCTTTTCAGGTTGGCAGCCTTGTTCTTGTGGATTACACCACGCTTGGCCAACTTGTCAATCATGGAAACAACGCCGGGCAGTTGCTCGGTGTAAGCTTTGCTATCGGTACCGGCTTTCAGTTCACGGATGGCATTACGGGTAGTTTTGCCATAGTAACGGTTACGATCGCGACGCTTAGCAGCTTGTCTCACATCTTTCTTGGTAGCTGAATGATTTGCCATTTTCTGTTTTTTTCAGGACGGCAAAGGTAATGACTTGAACTGAAATAGGGAAATTTTATTGCAAAAAAAGAAAAACAGCTTGCAGACCCGGTTGAATGGGTGTATGCAGCTTTGCAGAAATGCATTGATTTTGATTGAAATTTAGGCATTTTTTCTCCTTGCAATGACCGATATTTGCCAACCTGATCTCAAAAAAGTCGTTTAATATCGTCACATGAAGGATTTTTCGTATATCACTAACTCTCACCCGGCCTTTATTGAAAGTCTGTACCAGGAATTTGTGAAGAACCCCGAAGCGGTTGATCCCGACCTGAAAAAGTTTTTTGAAGGGTTTGATTTTGCTGTCAGCACCGGCATTCCCGGTGCCAAAACCAATGGACAGCCGTCTGTAGCTGCCGGTAGTGATATCGACTGGATGAAGGAGATCAAAGTGTATCGTTTGATCCTTGGTTACCGCAACAAGGGTCATTTATTGGCGGTAACCAACCCCATTCGTCCACGTAAAGACCGTGGCGCCAACCTTGATTTGTCCTTTTTTGGCCTTTCAGATGCGGATATGAATACGGTTTACCAGGCAGGTAACCTGATCGGACTTGGCCCCGCCACACTGCGCGATATCCTCACGCACCTGCAGCGTTGTTATGCAACGCATGTGGGTATTGAGTTTAAGTATATCAGTGACCAGAAGAAAATCGACTGGCTGACGACCGAAATGGAGAAGCATTTTACCAATCCGCTTCCCATACAGAAGAAAAAACGCATCCTGGAAAAACTGAATCAGGGTGTGATGTTTGAAAAATTCCTGCATACCAAATACATTGGCCAGAAACGCTTTTCACTGGAAGGCGGGGAAACCACTATTGCGGCGCTGGATGCCATCATCAACACCGCTGCCAATGGCGATGTGCAGGAAGTGGTTATTGGTATGGCGCACCGTGGTCGTTTGAATGTGCTGGCCAATATTATGGGTAAAACCTATGAGCAGATATTCAGCGAGTTTGAAGGTACAGCTACCATTGACCAGACCATGGGCAGTGGTGATGTGAAATACCATATGGGTTATGGCAGTGAAGTACAGACGCTGGAAGATAAAACCATTCATCTCAAACTCATGCCCAATCCTTCACACCTGGAAGCTGTTGATCCGGTGGTGGTAGGTTTTGCCCGCGCCAAGGCAGATGTATTGTATCAAAGCGATTACGATAAAATTTTACCCATACTCATCCATGGTGATTCTTCTGTGGCGGGGCAGGGTATTGTATATGAAGTGGTTCAAATGAGTAACCTGCACGGTTATTATACCGGAGGTACCATTCATTTTGTGATCAATAACCAGATTGGTTTTACCACGGATTTTGAAGACGCACGCAGTGCGGATTATTGTACGTCCGTAGCAGCCATGATTCAGGCGCCGGTACTGCACGTGAACGGAGATGACGCGGAAGCCGTTGTGAAATGCGCGGAGATTGCTACCCGTTACCGCCAGGAATTCAATTCCGATATCTTCATTGATATGGTTTGTTACCGTAAACATGGTCACAATGAAGGCGATGATCCCAAATATACCCAGCCGCAATTGTATGCGCTGATTGATAAGCACCAGAACCCGCGGGAGATTTATACCCAGTACCTCATCAGCAATGGTGAGCCCGATGCACAGCAACTGGCGCGTGATATGGAAAAGAAATTCTGGTCGGATCTGCAGGAACGCCTGGATGAAGTAAAACAAAACCCGCTCCCTTATAAATACCAACAGCCCGAGCTGGTTTGGAAAAGCCTGCGTAAAGCAACGGAAGCTGATTTTGATGCTTCTCCTGTTACTGCGATTGATGAAGCCACTTTCCGCCTCTTGTTTGATAAGCTGATGCAGTGGCCGGCAGATTTCAAACCACTGAAAAAAGTGGAGAAATTACTGCAGGATAAAGTCAAATTACTGGAGAATGAGCAGAAGGTTGACTGGGCAACAGCTGAATTAATGGCTTATGGTGCTACGCTGTTAGCGGGTAATATTGTTCGGATGAGCGGACAGGATGTGAAGCGTGGTACTTTCAGTCACCGTCATGCTGTATTACGCGACGAACAAACCAACCAGGAATATAACCGCCTGAATCATTTCCAGGAGAACCAGGAAAAATTCCGCATTTATAATTCTCTGCTGAGTGAATATGGTGTACTGGGTTTTGAATACGGATATGCCATGGCCAATCCGAATGCACTGGTAATATGGGAAGCACAGTTTGGTGATTTCTGTAATGGTGCACAAACCATGATTGATCAGTTTATTGCAGCCGGTGAACAAAAATGGCAAAGACAGAATGGTGTGGTGATGTTATTGCCGCACGGTTATGAGGGCCAGGGCCCCGAACACAGCAGTGCCCGTCTGGAACGTTTCCTGCAAATGTGTGCTGAACTGAATATGGTTATCACCAATGTTACTACGGCAGCCAACCTCTTCCATGCCCTGAGAAGGCAGTTGAGCTGGGAATTCCGCAAACCCATGATCAACTTCTCACCCAAAGCCAACCTGCGCAATCCGGTTACGTACAGTGCGGTAAGCGAATTTACCAACGGTGGTTTTAAAGAAGTAATAGATGATGCGTTTGTAAAAGACCCTGCACAGGTGAAGAAAGTGTTATGCTGCTCCGGTAAACTGTATTTTGAACTGGCCGACAGACAACAAAAGGAAAACAGGCAGGATATAGCTATAGTTCGCCTGGAGCAATTATATCCCCTGCCTTATAAGCAACTGGAAGCACTGCATAAGCAATACGGTAAAGCCACCTGGTTCTGGGTTCAGGAAGAACCGCTGAATATGGGTGCCGCCGGATTCCTGCAGATGAATCTGCGCAGCATTAATTTTGGTGTGATCAGTCGGAATGCCAGTGCAGCCACTGCAACAGGTTATGCCAAAGTGCATGCGGTAGAGCAGGCAGAGATTATAGAAACAGCTTTTACAATCTAAACATATTAACAGGTATTGCGGAATACTGCAGTACATCGTAAATTAAGGGAACCATGATTGAGATTAAAGTACCTACCGTAGGGGAGTCTATCAGTGAAGTAACACTGTTGAAGTGGACCAAAAAAGATGGTGAATGGGTAGAGCGTGATGAAGTGATAGCAGAACTGGAAAGCGAAAAAGCAACTTTTGAAGTGAATGCCGAGCAAGCCGGTGTGCTTACTACGGTAGGCAAGGAAGGTGATACCCTGAATATTGGCGATGTGTTGGCTAAGATAGACGAAACAGCTCCCAAACCCGCAACCGCTGCAGCACCACCGCAAGCACCTGCTGCTCCGGCTCCGCAAGCCCAAGCTCCTGCAAGCCAGGCACCGGTTACGGCTGTGCCCAATGATGTAAAAGCTACTCCGGTTGCTTCTGCCATTATTGCGGATAAAAAAGTGGATCCCAGCTCCATCACTGCATCCGGCGCTGGTGGTAAGATACTGAAGCAGGATGTTCTGGAAGCGCTGTCTCACCCTGGTAAAAAAGCATTTGCCGGTGTAGAACTGAACAGTCGTAATATTCGCCAGGAGAAAATGAGTAACCTGCGCAAAACCATCAGTCGTCGCCTGGTGGAAGCTAAGAATACAACAGCTATGCTCACCACTTTTAATGAAGTGGATATGACCCGCATCATGGAAGTGAGAAAGCAGTACAAAGATAAATTCAAGGAAATTCACGGTGTGAACCTGGGCTTCATGAGCTTTTTTGCCAAAGCCTGCGCTATTGCACTGGCCGAATGGCCTTCTGTGAATGCTTATATCGATGGCGATTACCTGGTATACCACGATTATGCCGATATCAGCATTGCCGTAAGTACTCCAAGGGGTCTTACCGTTCCGGTAATGCGCAATGTAGAAAGCATGAGTATGGCCGATGTAGAGCGTAAAGTAGTGGAACTGGCTGGTAAGGCCCGCGACAGCAAGCTGACAGCCGATGAATTACAGGGGGGGACATTTACCATAACCAATGGTGGTGTATTCGGAAGCCTCATGAGTACGCCCATTATTAATATTCCTCAGAGCGCAATCCTGGGTATGCATAAAATTCAGGAGCGTCCCATGGCCATCAACGGACAGGTAGTGATCCGTCCCATGATGTACGTGGCATTGAGTTATGATCACCGTATCATCGATGGCCGTGAAAGCGTAAGTTTCCTGGTGCGTGTGAAAGAATTACTGGAGAATCCGGAATTGCTGCTGTTTGGTAAAGATCCGGTTAAGACTTTGCTGGATGTATAATACAAAGCAGACAGAACTGAATAACTTTACAAACAGGATGTAGCTTACATCCTGTTTTGTTATCTGTACCCCTTCGGCAATACCATGCGATACCAATACTATTTCAATACAGCCCTTGGCCTGATCAATCAATATCATGGCAACCTGCCCCTGGTGCATTACCTGAAACAGTATTTTGCTGATCACAAAAAACATGGTTCCAAAGACAGGAAATTTATTACCCATCTTTGTTACAGCTATTATCGCCTCGGGCATATATTGGCTGAATTACCAGATGCGGACCGGTTGCGTATTATTCTGTTTATTCTGGAAGATGAACCAGGTGTCTGGGATCAGGTGTATGATCAGTCCTGGTTGTCGCATTGGCCAGTGCTGCGTGCAGAACGCCTGCAGATACTGACTCAAAAATATCCCGGTTTTTCCTTCGCTTCTTTATTCCCCTGGCCCGGTGAAACCAGTGCCGGCATTGATCTGCTGGCTTTTGGTACATCTTATCTGCAACAGCCGGATTTGTTTATCCGTTTAAGACCGGGACGTGAGCAAAAAGTTTTACAACTACTCGATTCTGCGAAACTGTCTTATACACAGATGGGGCCTGCTTGTCTGGCCCTGCCGAATACCACCAAGCTGGATGCTTTGCTGGATATTGATGCCGATGCTGTGATACAGGACTACAGTTCGCAACGCATCGGGGAATTTTTAGAGCCGGTAGCCAAGGCCTTTGTCAAACCAGCCGGTAAACATATCTGGGATTGCTGTGCGGCCAGCGGAGGTAAATCCATTCTTATTCACGACCTGCTTGGGAAAAACATTGAACTGAGTGTATCTGATGCACGTCCTTCGATCCTGAAGAACCTGGAAAAAAGACTGGACAGGGCAGGTATTCATCCGAAGCGTATATTTCCTGCAGACCTCACGCGTCCTGCAGGCAAGGAACCGTATCCTCAGGCAGATTTACTGGTTTGCGATGCGCCCTGTAGCGGCAGCGGCACCTGGGGCAGGACACCGGAACAACTCTATCATTTTGCTCATGATAAAATACTGATCTATACAACCCTTCAGCGAAAGATAGTGTCTACCATTCTACCCAACATAAAACCGGGGGGCTGGTTTTTGTATATCACCTGCTCCGTTTTTCGGGAGGAGAATGAAGCTGTGGTAACATTTATACAGGAAAAGGATCCATCGCTTCGATTGGAGAAAATGGAATTGCTTACCGGGTATACCGTTCATGCAGACACTATGTTTGCTGCTTTGTTCAGGAAACAGGGCTGAACCGAAACGACCGGTAATTAATTATTGCAGCACCAGTTCGCCGCGCTGAATAATACCGCCACCGATTACATCATTCCCTTCATAAAACACGGCGCTTTGTCCGGGTGCAATGCTTTTCACATTTTCAAAGAAACGGGCACGGATGCCGTTGTCGTGTGTATATAACAGTGAAGGCGCACCCCGGTCTTTGTAGCGGATGCGGGTAATGGCTTCCATGCCATCGGTAATACCTTCGTACTTGATCCAGTTGATTTTAGATACCAGCATATCGTTCTGCTCGAGATCCGATTCATCACCCAGCACAACCGTATTGTTATCGGGGTCAATAGCCGTAACATAAGCGGGTTTGCCCAGTGCAATGTCCAATCCTTTACGCTGACCTATGGTATAAAACGGATAACCCTTGTGTTTGCCCAGCCTTTTACCGTTTTTGTCAACAAACCAGCCGCCATCGACCTTTGCTTCCAGTCCGTCTACATTTCTTTTCAGAAAGCCCCGGTAATCGTTATCGGGCACGAAGCAGATTTCGTAACTCTCACTTTTTTTGGCCAGTTCCGGATAGCCCATGTCCATCGCCATCTGGCGAATATCTTTTTTATGATAACTGCCCAGTGGCATAATGGTTCTGCTCAGCAGTTCCTGATCCAGCCCCCATAAAACATAACTCTGGTCTTTGGTTTCATCAAGCCCTTTACTGATCACAAAGCGGCCGTTGCTGTGCTGGCGCACTTCTGCATAATGACCGGTAGCAATAAAATCGCAGTTAAGTGCATTGGCACGTTTGAGCAGTGCCCGCCATTTAATATGGGTATTACACATTACGCAGGGATTGGGTGTACGGCCTGCGAGGTATTCTTCCACGAAATTCTCAATCACAAAATCGCCAAATTCTTCCCGGATATCCAGGATAAAGTGGGGGAAGCCGTGGTGTACGGCAGCCTGGCGGGCATCATTGAAAGAATCAATATTACAGCAGCCGGTTTCTTTGGAACTGGTTCCACTGCTGGCATAATCCCATGTTTTCATGGTAATACCTACCACTTCATATCCTTCATTGTGGAGCATGAGTGCCGTAACGGTACTGTCAATACCGCCACTCATCGCCACCAACACTTTTCCTTTACGGCTCATTTGTATACTGATTAAGCAGGCAAAATTACTATAATGCCCTGATATGGGCTTTTGGGAGGGGGGCTGGCAGCCATTTTGTCCTTTCGAAATGCGAAATTACTGTCCCAACGGCCCAGGCGGAGCCTGTAACTGGTGAATTTGAACCAGCGGCTCAAATTTGCGGGAACTACGTGTTGGTTGAATCTGCTTTTCCACGATATTTACCAAAACTGATTTGTTATGATAAAACTCCTCGTGATTGGCAACCTGGGTAAGGATGCGGTACTGAATAATGTGAATGGTAAGAATGTGATCAATTTCACGGTAGCGCATACAGAAAAATATAAAGATGCCCAGGGTAACCAGAAGGACAGAACGGTTTGGGTGGATTGTGCATATTGGACCGATCGTACCGGTATTGCGCCCTATCTGAAAAAAGGCACCCAGGTATATGTGGAAGGTAATCCCGATGTTCGTACCTACACAACACAGGATGGCCGGAATGGTGCCACGCTTTCTTTGCGGGTAGGTAATATTCAGCTGTTGGGTAGTCGCAGTACAGAAGGATCGGGTGGCGGACAGTACCAGTCGGCTCCGGCCAGTGGTGGTTATACCAGTCAGGGACCGGCACCTGCTGCCAATGATATCACGGAACCGATGGATGATCTGCCTTTTTAATCATTTAATCCCTAATCAACATCCGGCACCGGTTTGTATGTGAATTTATTTACCTGCAAACCGGTGTTTTTATGACTAATGCTATGAAAGTATTTCTCCTGTGTTTGACGATGGTTTGCTGTACCCGAATGGTTGGTGCACAGCAGGTAATGGAAACAGAATTACTGGTGGTAGGTGGCACAACCGGTGGTATTGCAGCCGGTATACAGGCTGCCAGAATGGGTGTGAAAACAATCATTGTGGAACAAACGCCCTGGCTGGGTGGTATGTTAACGGCGGCAGGGGTTAGTTGTACGGATGGAAATCATACCCTGCACAGCGGCATCTGGCAGGAATTTAGGGAAGCTTTATACAAACATTACAAAACCCGCAACCTTTTTGCCGGCTGGGTTAGTGAAACCTGTTTTGAGCCCCATGTGGGCGACAGTATCTTCAAAGCCTGGGTGGCTTCATTACCGAATCTGCAGGTACAGTATCAATGGTATTTCGACCATGCAATCAGTTCTGCAAATACTGTAACAGGTGTTGTGTTTGTAAATGCCCGAGGTGCTACGCTCACCATCAGGGCCAAACGAACCATTGATGCTACGGATCTTGGCGATGTGCTGGCCAGTGCCGGTGCAGGTTTTGATGTGGGTACAGAAGACAGTTTGCAAAGTGGCGAAAGCATTGCTCCGGGGAAAACCAATATCATACAGGACATGACCTGGGCTGCCACCCTGCAGGATTTTGGGAAAGGCAGTAATCATACGATCTCCCGGCCAGCCGGTTATGATTCCACGCGGTATTTTTGCAGTACCAGTGATGCGCCTTGTAAACTGCAACCTTATAATGGCTCTACACAAAAAGTGCTGGACTATGGCAAACTGCGTACCACCAACGGTATAACAAAATACATGCTTAACTGGCCCGCACATGGTAATGATTTTTACCTGAATGTGATAGATCTTACCCCCCGGCAGCGCGACAGTGCCTACCAGCAGGCTAAAAACCAGACACTCGGATTTATTTATTTTCTCCAGACTACATTACGCCAATCCCATATTGGACTGGCGCCGGATGAAATGGATGGTGGTATGGCTTTTATGCCCTATCACCGCGAGGGCCGAAGGCTACAGGGGCTGGTACGGTTTAATATTAACCATATGAAAACCCCGGACCGGTACAACCTGTATAAAACCGGGATTGCTGTGGGTGATTATCCTGTTGACCATCACCATGCACAATATCCGGGCAAAGTGCCTCCGATTCCTTTCCCGCATGTGCCTTCCTTTACGATTCCGCTGGGTACACTTATTCCTAAACAGGTAAATGGATTGGTGGTTTGTGATAAAAGCATATCCGTAAGTAATATTATAAATGGCAGTACCCGGCTGCAACCCGTTGTATTGTTAACCGGACAGGCCGCTGGTGTACTGGCTGCCTTGAGCATTCAGCAGGAGCAGCAGCCCCGTGATGTATCTGTTAATGCTGTACAGGACGTACTGATTGGTGCACGTTGTTATATCATGCCATATCTGGATGTTTCTCCCGGGCAATCCGGTTGGGAAGCCATTCAACGGATCGGCTCCTGGGGAATCATACGTGGTGTGGGTAAGAGTGAAGGGTGGTCGAATAAAACACTGTTTTATCCCGACAGTGTTATGTCGGTCCAGGAATTGAAAACCGGCCTGGAAGCGAGTATACCGGGATTGGTATTGAACCTGAAATCAAAAGAAACTGTATTAACTGTGCCGGTACTCATTCGTTACATCAATACCATCAACCGATATATCCATAATACCAGTGAAGCTGCCAAAGGGGTTCGTTTCATTCGTTCGTATGAAATAAAGTCGCTGGAAGCAGCGGATTGGAAAGCCATGGGTATACAGCCGGTTGCACCCCAACAGCCATTAACCAGGGCTGTTGTAGCGACTGTATTGTTTCACAAAATTGTTTTCTGGAATTACCTGGAGAAGGATCATCAGGGGACTATCCGGCTGCGTTGAAGACAATCATCAACGCCTGCTTTTTTCCCAGTCATCAACTATTTTTTCTATTTCTTCACGGCTCACGGGCTTGTGTTGGTTATCGATATTGACAACAATCAACCAGCCATCATCTCCCTTACTGCTGATCATACTATTGGCCAATTGTAATTGGTCGCTCTGGTTGATCCTGCCGGAAAAAATATTCCAGATTTCCCGGGCGCATAAGCAGCCCATAGTAGGTGTGAGCGGATAATAGGGTTTATCCGTGAAATAGTCTGGATCAATAGTAGTGCCGTGCGCTATGATTTCTGTTCTGCCGATCTTACCGGCATACAATACTTCCGTGATAGGCGCATATCGCTGCCAGCTCTCCGGTAATAATTGCCGGTAATTATCCAGCGCCGTACGGCTGGAATCGTATCGTCCATGCCAATACACGGAATCATTTTCGAAGGGCATGACCAGCTGGATATTGGGGGTAGGGCCGATGAATTTATTATTTGAAACAGCAGTTCCTTGTATGCTGAACAGTCCCTGTGGGGTACTGCCATTGGTAATAAAATAGGGCAGGTTGGATGCAGATCTTGCGAGCTGTGCAAATACCTGTAAGTGGCCGTTTTCGTCTCTTACAAAATGTCCGTCTGCGTCCTGTACAATAGCAAGCCCGGGTTGATCGCGGTCCTGTCTTTGCAGTGAATAGATCATCTTCTTACCCAGCTGATGCTGCTGTGTAAACAAATCTGCCAGGGGTGGGGTGCTGATGGGTTGCTGGTAATTGTCCATCCATTTCAGTAATTCTTCCAGCAGCGGGGAGGTAGTGCCGGTCTGTTGCACCAAAGTGCTTGTTTGCCGGCGTATATATTCCTGCCACTGCCCGGGGTTCTGCCGGAAAAGATAAGCTGCCTGCATGGCGAACAGTTTTTGCTGTGTTTCTGTCTGAATCAGTGTAGCTATCCGGTTGCTGAATCGTTGCGGATAAACGCCATATATTGCTTCCAGTAATGCCCTTTTGGTATCGTACTGCAGTTCCTGGTAGTGTTCCAGTAACATATCCATACCCTGTTGAATAGTGGTATTGTCCAGCAGAAATTGTGAGATGGTCCAGCAGGCTTCCCGGTAATAGTCTTCCTGGTTTTTATCGAAACCGCTGCTGAATGTTTTTTGTATGGTATTGTTCCGGAGGTATTGGTCGAAATCGGTTCTGCGTTGGTAGAGCACAAAATCACTGTAAATAGAATCGCGGGAGAATTGTGCAGCGGCTTCTGCCAGTGATAAGAGCAGGGAAAGGATCAGCAGGTACTTCATGCTTCAAAGCTACAAAATCAGCCATCCATGAGCTAAAATCTATTGTTAACTTGCGGGCATGGAGAACAGGTACAGTTACCAACAACTTTTTGCATTCACCCAATCTGCATTTCTGGCCATCGGCTGTTCTGCCGAACATGCTTTACTGGCTACGGAGGTATTATTGTCGGCCGATCTGCGGGGGATCGACAGTCATGGTATTGCCCGCCTGGTGGGTTATGTGCGTTTGTGGGAAGCGGGACGCATCAAGGCCAATCCCGATATACGTATTGTGCATGAAACGCCTTCTACTGCTGTGGTGGATGGCGGCGGTGGGCTGGGGCTGGTAGTGGCGCCATTTGCCATGCGGGTTGCCATTGAAAAAGCCCGCCTGGCGGGAACAGGCTGGGTGAGTGTACGCAATACCAATCATTTTGGTATTGCCGGTTATCATGCCATGATGGCTTTGCAGGAAGACATGATTGGTATGGCCATGACCAATGCCAGTGCATTGGTGGCGCCTACATTTTCTGTTGAAAGAATGCTGGGTACGAATCCCATCGCCGTAGCCATACCTGCCAATAAAGAACCAGCGTTTGTAGCAGATTTTGCTACTACCACGGCGGCCAATGGTAAACTGGAATTGTTACAACGAAAAAATGCAGAAGCGCCCTTGGGCTGGGTGCAGGATGAAGATGGCAATCCTTCAACGGATGCCAATATCCTGAAAAAGAAAGGTGCTTTACTACCATTGGGCAGCGACCGGGATCATGGCAGTCATAAGGGGTATGCACTGGGATCAATTGTAGATATTTTCTCTGCTGTTCTCAGTGGTGCCAGTTATGGTCCCTGGGCGCCTCCATTCCCGGCCTATGTGCCCATGCCGGAGAATATGCCGGGAGAGGGGCTGGGTCATTTCTTTGGTGCCATGCGGGTAGATGCATTCAGACCTGCGGATGAATTCAAAGCGCAGATGGATCACTGGATTGGCCGTTTCCGGGCAGCCAAGCCCTCCGCTGGTCATGATCGGGTCTTGATTCCGGGCGATCCCGAGCGGGAAGCTGCGGAGCAACGCCTGCAGGAAGGAATACCTTTGTTTGAGTCTGTTGAGGAGGAACTGAAAGCCCTGGCGGCGAAACTGGGGGTGAAGCCTTTGGATAAGCAATAAAAGGTCGATGAAAACCGGGGAGTATACCACCGTGTAGGCAGCCGGAAACGGTTTGAAACCGGCTCCTGGTATGCCTGGCTTACGAACGCTTGTTCATGTCCCTGGCGGGTGTTGTGAGAAATCACCGGCGTTAAATGCTGTCGGAACTTTACCTTTACATCCTTATTCAAACCTAAACAGCGGCAACGATTATGAAAGTAATGAAGTTCGGCGGCACCAGTGTTGGTAAGCCCGAGCGCATGCGTCAGGTGGCGCAATTGATCACCAAAGATTCAGAAGCAACCATTGTGGTGCTCAGCGCACTGAGTGGTACCACCAATGCCTTGGTAGCAATCAGTGATAACCTGGCCCAGGCCAAACGCGATGAAGCCAAACAGAATATTGATAAACTCGAATCGCATTACCGCAGTTTTGTATTGGAATTGGTGAAGACAGATCCTATCCGCGATAAAGCCAATGCTGTTGTTACCGAGCATTTTGAATTCCTGAATATTATTCTTCGCATTTCTTTCAGTGAAGCACTGAATAAAGATATTCTGGCGCAGGGCGAACTGATGAGCACCAAATTGTTCTCCTGCTATCTGGAAGAGCAGGGGATCGACCATTTGCTCTTGCCTGCATTGGAGTTCATGAGTATTGATCAGCAGGAAGAGCCCCAGTTGTCATTGATCCGCAGCCGGTTGAAAAACCTGTTGGCGCAACACAGCGATAAAAAATTATTCATTACTCAAGGTTATATCTGCCGGAATGCCAAAGGTGAAGTTGATAATCTGAAAAGAGGTGGCAGTGATTATACCGCATCATTGGTAGCCGCTGCAGCCCATGCTTCGGTTTGTGAAATCTGGACTGATATTGACGGCATGCATAATAATGATCCCAGGGTGGTACAAAAAACAGTTGCTATTGAGCAGCTGAGTTTTGATGAAGCTGCCGAGCTGGCTTATTTCGGTGCTAAAATCCTGCATCCTACCTGTATCTGGCCGGCGCAACAGGAAAATGTTCCGGTTAAATTACTCAATACCATGCAACCCGATGCCACTGGTACTGTAATTACCAAAGAAGCCGGTAGTGTAGGTATCAAAGCTGTTGCAGCCAAAGATGGTATTATTGCCATTAAGATCAAGAGCAGCCGTATGTTGCTGGCTTATGGTTTTTTGCGTAAAGTATTTGAAGTGTTCGAAAAATACCGCACTTCTATTGATATGATCACAACTTCTGAAGTAGCTGTATCCGTTACCATTGATTCTGATGCGGCTTTGCCCCAGATTGTAAAAGAACTGGAACCGTTTGGCAGTGTGGAAGTAGAGAAAGATCAGACGATTGTATCTATAGTTGGTAATGAAATTGCTAAAACAGATCAGGTGCTGCAAAGACTGTTTGAATCCATTCAGTCGGTGCCCGTTACCATGGTGAGTTATGGAGGGAGTCCGCATAATATTTCCTTATTGGTTCCCAGTGTTCATAAGAACCATACCCTGCAGTTACTGAACAGCGGCCTTTTTGGTCTTTGAGTAATGTTAAACAGCGTTAAAATTTTTCAGCCACCTGCCTCAACAGGTGGCTGTTTTATATAAAATTATTAGCTTGTTGGTTCATGACGAACAGATTGCTTATGCGTTTTTTATTTGTATTGATTACCTGCCTTGGTTTTTTATCGGCTTCCTCTGCCCAGTCGAGTTTAAGAGGCGTGGTTATTGCGGGGGATACTAAAAAGCCCATTGCGCTGGCGAATGTTTTTTTAAGTAATACATCAGTAGGTACTATCACCAATGATAATGGGGAATTTGTGATTACCCAGTTCCCCGCTGGCCGTTTTGACCTGGTGGTTTCCTGTATCGGGTATGAAGCCTACATTACCACACTTCAGTCTGCACAATTGCCTGCGCAGTTACAGGTAGTGTTGCAACCCAAAGTGAATATTTTACAGGAAGTGATAGTAGCGCCTTATGAAAAGAATGGCTGGGAGAAGTGGGGTAAGTTTTTTATGGATTATTTTGTAGGTACTTCTGAAAATGCAGCACAGTGTAAGCTCAAAAACCCTGAAGTAGTTCGTTTCCGGTATAATCAGAAAGATAAAATCATCCAGGCTTTTGCTGATGAGCCACTGGTGCTTGAGAACAGGGCATTGGGTTATGTAGTGAAGTATGAACTGAAAACTTTTGCGTACGATTATAATACCAGTATCTTCTATTACCAGGGGTACCCTTTTTTTGAAGATATGGAAACGGGACGCAGTCGTGTTGAAAACCGCTGGAAGCGAAACAGGGCGGATGCCTACTATGGGTCTATGATGCATTTTATGCGCAGCTTGTTCCGTAATGAATTGATTGATGACGGATTTGAAGTGCGCAAACTGATTAAGGTAAGCCAAGCGGAAAAACAAAGGGTCAAGGATTTATACAATGCCCGCATCAGACCCGGTGCAGATGGTCGTATAATTATATCGGACAGTTTGATTGGAAACGGTAACAGGGATAGTGCAGAGTATTATAAAAAAGTTATGCGGCAGCCTGAGAAAATGAATGTACTAATCAATCAGGTATTACCGGGTGATAGTATTGCGTATGGGATAGATTCCTTTACTGCCGGGTTATTTTTCCCGGATCATTTACAGGTTATTTATAAATACAAACAGGTGCCTGCAGCTTATGCGAATTCCAATCCCATGTCGGTTCACCCCAAGAGCCCATTGCTTTCTGAGATTTATTTAACCAATCGTAAACCTGTTTCTGTATTGGCCAACGGAAGTTTTTTTGAAGCACTTGACCTTATAGCTTCTGGTTATTGGGGTTGGTGGGAAAAAATGGCTACCATGCTTCCCTTCGATTATAAACCACCTGCCAGAATTCCGGATGGTAAATAAAATAGATTGATCAGGATGCTGTTGTAAACAAGTTGCGAAGTATGACAAGCATCGTGTTGAAAACTGTGTCGAGCTCCTCGTCGGAAATACAGTAAGGAGGCATCAGGTATACGGTATTGCCCAGCGGTCTGATGTAGACACCACCGGTTAAAGCTTTTTGCGTAATGGTAGTACTGATCTGATTCAGGTATTCTTTTTTTCCATGGTCTATTTCAAAAGCCAGTATGGTTCCCAGGGTTCGGATGTCTTTTACTGGTAATGACTCCTGTTGCAGCATAAAGGCAAATGCCTGTATGCGACCGCTAATGCGTTGAATGGAACCCATGCAGGTATCGGTTAGCAGCAGGTCCAGACTGGCATTGGCTGCTGTACAGGCCAATGGGTTGGCTGTAAAGGAATGACCATGAAAAAATGTTTTCAGTGCATCTTCCTGAAGGTAGGCTTCATATACTTTATGGGTACAGGCTGTTACACCCAGTGCCATGGTGCCGCCGGTAAGTCCCTTACTCAGGCAGATAAGGTCGGGTTTTGCCTGCATATAACTGCTCGCAAATAATTTGCCTGTCCGCCCAAATCCCGTCATTACTTCATCGGCAATACAAAGTATATCGTGCTGCTGCGCACATTGTATCAGTTGATCCAGTAAAACGGCGTCATACATATTCATTCCACCCGCACCTTGTACCAATGGTTCATAAATAAAGGCAGCCGTTTCCGGAGCGTGTTCGTTGATTTTAGCCAGTAGCCCTGTTATATTACCGGGTGTTGGTGTTTCCAGGAATACCACTTCAAATAATAAATCATGGAAAGCCAGGGTGAAAACGCTTCTGTCGCTCACACTCATGGCGCCGAAAGTATCGCCATGGTATGCATTTTGAAAAGCAAGTATTTTTTTGCGTTGTGACTGACCCTGGTTCCACCAGTATTGCACAGCCATTTTCATGGCTACTTCCGTAGCAGTAGATCCATTATCGCTGAAAAAAATGCGGTTAAAACTGCCGGGTAAAAGGGGGAGGAGTCTTTCGGCCAGGGATACTGCGGGTTCATGGGTGAATCCGGCAAAAATAACCTGCTCCAGTTGTAAAGCCTGTTGGTATAACTTTTTGGCGATATAGTCATTGCCATGTCCGTGTAAGGTAACCCACCAGCTGCTGATGGCGTCTATATAGCTATTGCCTGCTTCATCAAAGAGCAGGGTGTTTTTGCCCCGTACGATGGGAATGGGTGCGGGCATATCTTTTTGTCTGGTAAATGGATGCCAGATATATAAACGGTCTCTTTCGGCCAGTGTCATGGGACAAAAGTACTATGTAAACGGCAGTTGATTCAAGCCTGTTGATGATAGTTTTGCAGACCCGTGCAACGAAAGGGCATGGGAATATGTCAGACAAGTGAATTCACTGCATGCAGGACGAAAAAAAACTGGTTAAAGATTGCCTCAAACAGCATCCGGCTGCCCAAAAGCAGCTCTATGAACTGTTCGCCAGGGAAATGCTGGGTATCTGTTACCGGTATACCAAGAGTATGCATGATGCGGAAGAGGTTTTGCAACAGGGCTTCATCAAAGTTTTTCAATACCTGCACCAATATCGCTCCGATGGCGAATTGGGCGCCTGGATTCGCCGCATTATGGTGAATACGGCTATCAATTACCTGAAACGCAGGCCTCAGTATCAGCTGGATCTGAGCTTTGAAGATGCACACCTGCATCCGGTAGACAATCATCAACCCGATCTCAGGGTACAGATGAAGGATCTGTTGAACCTGGTCCGGCAATTACCGGCCGGTTACCAGACCATATTCAATCTGCACGCTGTGGAAGGTTATTCACATGTTGAAATCGCCAAGATGATGGGTATCAGTGAAGGTACCAGCAGGTCTCAGTATGCCCGGGCCAGGGGCTTACTGATCAGCTGGCTGGAAAACCATGGTATTAACGATAAAAAGGATTATTATGCCAGGTAAGACTTTTGAGGAACAGGTAAGGCAGGAACTCATTGGACTGCGTTTAGAGCCTTCCCAACAGGTTTGGGAAACGCTTGCCGTGCAGCTGCAACAAAAGCATAAGCGCCGCCGGATTTTCTGGCTACTGATGCTGATGCTCTGTCTGCTGGGTGCTTCCGGCTGGTGGTGGATTCAGCATAATACCGATCTCGCACCCGGGCATGCCTGGACGACTCATGCCGACAACAGTACTGCGACTAAAACAACGACTACCACTACTACTCCCATATTACCTGAACGAATACAACCGGATACCACACCAAGTACCGTTATTTCCCAAACAACAACCATTCCGGCCCATCAGAACCGGGATAAAAACGATTATGCCGGGACTGCTGACCAATTGCCGGTAAAATTGCTTAACCGGCAGGCTCCCCGCACAAACGCTTCTGTTAACCAATCTGGCCGTTATACACTGCCAGTGGGAAACCATCAGAAGTCTGCACTTTCCAAGGACTTGCAGCGGGAAGCAGTACCGGAAAATGGTGTGATAAAAGATCAGAAAAGTCAGCCGATTCCGGCACAGGATAATCGTATTAAGCAGTCTGTTACTGCTGCACCTGCTTTTCGTGATACTGTAGTCATATCTGAAGATTCAAAAAAGTCAGTCGTTTCAGCGGTATTGCGTTTGCCACCATCAGATACAACTGCAACGGAAAAAAATACAAGATCAGCAGATACAGCTGCACTGCCGGTACCAACCCATCAGCCGGTTGATAGTACAAAAGCTTCTGTTACGCCTGCCACTCAATCGGCTGGTAAGTCTGGCTGGTCCTGGGCTGTTCAGGTGCTGGGTGGCTTGGGCGGTACCCGCAAATCCATCGGATCACTATTCGCGGCGCCAGATCCATTACGCGCTTATAATCCCATTGGCAGCGGAAGCCCCGGATCAGGTGCTGGTTCAGGAGGTACTGCCACCGGAGCCATTCCGGTTGTTCGGGATGGCGCATCATTGGGTTTTGAGGTAGCCATGGAAAAAAAGATCGGCCCTAAACAAAGACATCTGCTGGGCTTGTCGGCCGGGTATCATTTCTACACAACCCAGTTAAAAGTGGGCGCCAGAACGGCGGGTACTTTGCTGTTCAATAATTTTAATGTCAGTAACCAGACCGGATATTATTTTGCTTCCCGGGATAGTTTGAATTACACGAATTACTATCATTTCCTGGAAGCAGCGGTACAGTATTATATTCCATTTAGTTTTCTCAAAGCCAATATGCGATGGCATACATCATTGGGTATCAACTACCTGCTGACGAGTAACGGATTACATTATGATTATTCCGGAAATGCTGCTTACCTTTTTCAAAACAATTCGTTGTTTAACAGGCTGCAGCTGAATACCGGCTCGGGACTGGACATGCAACTGGGACGAAAGAAACCGGTATGGGCAGGTTTGCAGGTGGATTATATGCTTGGGAATCTGTCCAAACAAGCCTTATCGGACCAGCATTTATTCCGCATATCGGCTATTCTGCGTATTCCCCTGCAGAAGCCTGCCAGGAAATAATGCAACGTTTGTCAAGCACCGGATGTCAGGATAATAAACACTGTTTATGGGAAAGATTTCTCTAAGCGTACTGCTGTTGATGACATTGGGGTTAAGTTCCTGTCTCAAGGATCAGGTCTCCGAGCGATACAGTTTCTTCCGGCCGGTATATCAAACCAGGGCTGAGGTTAAAGCCTCGATACGTAATGATGTACCTGAACAGGTACAGGTTCCTGGTAAGATTGTTTTGTATAAGTCATGGCTATTTGTGCTTGATGTGGATAAGGGTATACACCTGATTGATATCAGCAACCCTGCCCAGCCGGTAAATAAGTATTTCATTAAAGTTCCGGGCTGTACTGATATCGCCATCAAAAACGATTATCTGTATGCTGATTGTTATACGGATCTGATTACCATGGATATTAGTAACCCTGCAGCTGTGCAGGTGAAACAATATCTTAATGGTGTATTCCCTTATCGTGCTTATGCAGGTTTTCAGAGCGATACCACCCTGGTTATCCGTGAATGGGTAAGAGTGGATACGGTTATCCGGCGCAAGTCTACCGAAACATTTCAACCCAGATCCGGTATTCCGGTATCATTGTTAGCGGGTAGTTTCAGCAGTTTTTCCGGTACTTCTTCGGTTGGTATCACTGGTTCTACAGCCCGTTTTGGTATTCTTAATACACGGATGTACACTGTTAGCTATGATGCACTAAAAGTGTTTAATATCACTCAACTGGACGCCCCGAAACTGGTTAGGGAGCAGCGTATGTTGCAGGGAGATATTGAAACCATTTTCCCTTATAAGGATAAGCTGTTTATCGGTGCACAAAGCGGCATGCATATTTTTGATGTTGCGAATCCCGATCAGCCCGTGAAACTATCCCAATTCACACATGCAAGGGCTTGTGATCCGGTGGTGGCCGATGATAAATATGCTTATGTTACCCTTCGGAGTGCCGGTTTCTGCAGGGGAATAGCCAATCAGCTCGATGTTGTGAATATCCAGAATATTACAAGTCCAACTTTGGTTAAGTCTTACCAGCTAAAAGCTCCGCAGGGATTGTCTATCGATGGCCAGCTGCTGTTTATTTGTGACGGGACAGATGGCTTGAAAGTATTTAATGCCGGTAACCCCAACGCGGTCACACAGATCCGTGTGTTGGATGGATTTGAACCCCATGATGTTATTGCTTACCAGGGTTATGCCATAGCAGTGGCCAAGGAAGGTATTTATATAGTTGACTACCGGAATACTGCCGACATCAAAATCATATCATCCATTGCGCTTAAAAAATAGGTATGAAAAAGTATTGTATCATTTTAGTTATACTTTGTGTCGCCAGTCAATTGTCTGCACAGAAAACCCGGAAACAGTGGTACGTCACGCCACAGATAACCGGCTTGATGGGAGAAGAAAAAATGTCTTACCAGTTTGGTGTAGCCGGTGGCTGGCAGCATCGTAATCTCCGGCTTGGAATGGGGGTAGCATCTGATTATTATAAATTACGAAGCATACCGGTATTTGCAGATATACGATTAACACATCCGCGCAAACAGGAATTATTTGCTTACCTCAACCTTGGCTATAATTTACCTCAGCCTACTGAGGATCAAAAAATAAATATATCCGGCTGGGGCTGGGGTTGGCAAATGAATCAAAATCAGTTCAGGGGCGGGGCTTATGTCGATGTAGGCGTTGGAGCAGATCTTGCTGTGAGCAATAAGCATAAAATGCAGATAAGTCTGGGTTATTCTATTAAAGAATTTACGATAATCTATCCAAATGGAACTATTTGGCCCAGTGCTTCCTCTTTTTTCGATCCGTCGGCTACCGATGTATCAAGAACATATTCATTCCGGCGGCTTGCTTTAAGGGTTGGGTTTACTTTCTAACATGAATGGGTTAGCAACATAATGAACGTAGGGGTGTTTGTAAACAGAAGCGACCTGCTCTTAGGGGCAGGTGCTTTTTTTTATGATCCTTGTAAGAATTGCAGATTCCTGCGTATGCCTTGGTATTTGCTTCTTTTCAAAGGGGAATTGCGAAATATTTCCCTGAACTGTAGTTCCGATAAGTCTTCCCATTCCGCTGTGCTGAGGTTCAGGATAGCGGGTATGGGTTCAAAAGCAGGCTCCTGATGGGGACGGCTGAAACGATTCCAGGGGCATACATCCTGACAGGTATCACAGCCAAACATCCAATTTTCGAAACGCCCCTTCATAGCATCCGGGATCAACGCTTCCTTAAGTTCGATGGTGAAATAACTGATGCACTGACTGCCATTGATGGTTTTATCGGGTAGGATTGCATCTGTTGGACAGGCATCAATGCAACGGGTGCAGGTGCCACAATAATCTTTTGTGAAGGGAGGGTCGGGTATGAGTGGAATATCTACTATTAAAGTTGCAATGAAAAAGAAAGAACCTTGTTCTTTGGTAATGAGATTGCCGTTCTTGCCAATCCATCCTGCACCACTATGCGTTGCCCAGCTGCGTTCCAAAACTGGTGCAGAGTCTACAAATCCGCGTCCGTGTATCTCGCCAATATTTTCTGATAATTGTTGGAGTAGTGTTTTCAGTTGCGCGCGAATCACATCGTGATAATCATTGCCATAAGCATATTTGGAGATACGGGGTGTGTCATTTTCCTGTTGCTTGGCCGGAAAATAATTCTTAAGCAGGGTAATCACCGATTTGGCTCCGGGTACCAGCTTGCAAGGATCAATGCGTAGATCGAAATGATTTTCCATATACTGCATTTGGCCATGCATACCTTTCTGCAGCCAGTTTTCCAGCCTCCTGGCATCCTCATCCAATTGCCGGGCGGTTGCAATGCCACAATAGAAAAACCCCAGTTCAGCGGCGAACTGCTTGACCAATTTTGTATGAAATTCCGGTTGAGGCATTAAGTTATTTCTATATAAAACTAATTTTTATATATTCGCTTTGTATAATGCAATATTATGATGAAAAACCTCATGAGCGTATGCTGCGCTATATGTATCTGTATGTACATACAGGCACAAGACAAACTGCCGGTCAAATTCGGAAAGGTAGAACCCCAGGACTTTACTATTACATCTGAGTTGATTGATGCCAATACCAATGCCGTTGTGGTGGCCGATATTGGTAAAGCAGAGTTCCTTGGGAATAATAAGGGCTGGTTCAGCATTTTATTTAAAAGGACCTGTCGGATTAAAATCATCAATAACAAAGGGTTTGATGCAGCCAAAGTTGTTATCCCCCTCTATTCAAATGGCGAAAATGTTGAGAAGATCGATAACCTGAAAGCCGCCACATATAACCTGGAAAATGGTTCGGTAGTATCTACCAAACTTGAGTCCAAAGAAGTGTTCGAAGAGAAAGTGAACAAGCGATTTACCCGGGTGAAATTTACGCATCCTGCTGTCAAGGAGGGATCCATCATTGAATTTTCGTACACGGTTAAAACCGATTTTATTCTGCATCTGCAAGCCTGGGAGTTTCAGGGGAAATATCCAACCTTATGGAGTGAATACGAAGTGGCATTCCCGGATTTCTTTATATACACTATCCTTGCACAGGGTTATGTGAAACTTATTACGCCCCCCGATGATGTACGTTCCGGCCATTTTACCGTGAATGTACCCAACCGAACCGCTTATGGCAGGGATGACCTGTATAGTATCGATGGATCGATCATTTATCGAAAATGGATTGCTAAAGACGTGCCTGCACTACAGGAAGAAGCATTTACCAGTACCATTGATAATCATATTGCCAAAATAGAATTTCAATTGTCCGAATACAGATTCCCTAACCAGCCTTCACAAACGGTGATGAGCAGTTGGCCTGTTATCAGTGAGCGGATGTTACAACGCGAAGATTTTGGTGCAGTATATACCAAGGCCAACAATTGGTTGAATGATGATATGAAGCAAATTACCAAGGGAGCTTCTACGCCGGAAGAAAAAGCAAGGAAGATTTATGGTTTTATTCGTGATAATTTCAAATGTACTTCGGAATATGGCATCTATCAGAGTGATCTAGTGAGTACCAAAGATATTTTTAATAAAAAAAGCGGTTCGGTAAGTGATATCAACTTGTTGCTGATTGCCATGCTTCGGCATGAGTCTTTGTCGGCAGAACCGGTCTTGATGAGTTTACGGGACCGGGGTGTGGTTCATCCCGTTTACCCCTTGATGGACCGGTTTAATTACCTGATCTGTGAGTTGAAGCTGGATGATAATAAATATGTGTACCTCGATGCCACCAAACCCATGTTGGGATTCGGCAAATTATTGCCATCCAGCTATAATGGTACTGCCTGGGTACTCAACCAGCAACCGCTTGATGTGAATATCACAGCAGATGCTTTTAAAGAAACAACCAATGTGTCGCTGTTTGTTTCAAATGATGATAGCGGTAACCTGGTTAGTTTTATTACATCTGAATTGGGAGATCATGAATCATATAAATTCCGGCGATTCCATAGTGCTGCATCCAGGCAGGATATTATTAAACGGCTTTCATCTGGTATGGGGGAACTTGGGGAAGTAGTTGCCTATACCTTGGATTCATTAGCCTTATACGATCAGAATATTATTCAGACTGTTGACTTCAAACGGAAAAACTTTGAAGAAGACATTGTATACATCAGCCCCATGATGGGCGAGGCTGAGAAAGAAAACCCATTTAAATCAGCAACCCGGTATTATCCGGTAGAGATGCCTTATACCATTGACCGGTCTTATTCGCTGACTATGGAAATACCCAAAGGATACAAAGTAGATGAATTGCCAAAGTCAACCCGCGTCATGCTGAACGGCGACGAGGGTATGTTTGAATACCTGATTTCGGCCAACAGCAGCCAGATATTGCTAAAAAGTAAAATTTTGATCAAAAAGGCAAAGTTCGAACAGGATGATTATGAAACCCTGAGAAATTTTTTCGGGTTCATAGTCAAGAAGCATGCAGAACAGATTGTACTAAAAAAAGCTAATTGATGAAACGATTGATTGTATTTGTATTTCTCTGTCAGGTATTATTATCCGGGTATGCACAACAGTACCAGGTGTCATTGATCCCCGATTCGCTACTGCGTAATGCTGATGCCGTTAAACGCATGGAAGAAATGCAAATCCAGTTTAAGGCGGAAGATAAAGTAATTGTCAAAAGGAAATATGCCATCACTATCCTGAACGAACAAGGCAGTAAACACGCGCAGTACCAGAATAGTTACAGCAGTCTGGAAGGCTTAAGTGATATCAGTGGAAACCTGTATGACGCAGCCGGCAAAAAGATTAAGTCGGTTAAAAGAAGAGATATAGCAGACCTGTCCTCTTCGGATGGTTTTAGCCTGATGCTGGACGACAGAATTAAAGTACATAATTTCAATCACAACCAGTATCCGTATACCATTGAATATGAAGATCAGCAACAACTCAAAGGGTCCTATTTTTTACCATATTGGTCACCCGTAGATGATGAGCGTTTTTCGGTGGAGAAAAGTATGTTTCGTGTGGAATTTCCTGCCGGATATGATATGCGGTACAAGGAACTGAATCTTACTGACGGTGCAGTTTCTGCTGAAGTAAGCAATAATAAAACCCTGCAGTGGACACTTACCGGAAAAAAAGCTTTTGTCTTTGAACCTTTTCAACCCCCTTTTAATGAACTGGCTCCGGCGGTTTACCTGGGGGCTTCTTCTTTTTATTTTGGCGGGTTCAATGGTAATATGAAAACCTGGTTCGACTTTGGTAAGTTTCAGATTCAACTGAATAAGGGTAAGGATGAATTGCCTGACCGGATTAAAGCGGACGTAAAAAGAATTGTAACTCCGCTTGCCACTACCGAGGAGAAAGTATCAGGTCTGTATGCTTATATGCAGCAGAATACACGTTACATCAGCGTACAATTGGGTATTGGTGGCTGGCAGCCTTTTGAGGCCAAATATGTAGCGAATAACCGCTATGGTGATTGTAAGGCTTTGTCGAATTATATGGTCAGTTTGCTAAAAGAAGCAGGTATCAAGGCACATTATGTGATTGTAAATGCTGGTAACAATAGGATGGGGTTGCGGGAAGATTTTCCTGCTCCTTATTTCAATCACGTTATATGCTGTGTACCCAATGGTAAAGACTCTATATGGCTTGAATGTACCAGTCAGACCAGTCCGGCTGGATATATGGGCTCGTTCACCGGTAGCAGGAATGCGTTACTGGTTGGCGATGATGGGGGATATGTAGTATCCACGCCATATTACCGCGAAGCGGATAATAAGCAGATTCGTTTGGTAAAGGGCACGGTGGATAAGGATGGGAACCTGCAGGCAACCGTTACAACAGTTTTTACGGGTATCCAGCAGGAGGAAGCCCATTCTCTGATCCATGATGCCAGTAACAGTGACCGCGAGAAATATCTTAATACTGCTTTGGGCTTGCCTACTTATACGGTACTGAAGCACAGTTATGCGGAAAACCCCGGGAAAATACCGGTGATTACAGAAACCCTGGAATTGCAGGCGCCTTCATTTGCATCTATGACCGGTAAGCGCCTGTTTATTCAACCCAATCTCTTTAATAAGTCGAGAACCAGGCTTTCTTCCGAAACTGTCAGGAAATTTCCGGTCGTATTCAGTCTTGGTTATACCGATGAAGACTCTGTGGTGGTAGCTATACCGAATGGTTATACAGCCGAATCTTTGCCCAAACCGGTATCCATACAAACAGATTTCGCAGCGTATACCATTCGATATACGGTTGAAAACAACAAGATAATTATGGTTCGGAAGCATACGCGGAAAAAGATGCGGCTGGATGCTAGTGCATATAAAGATGTGGTGTCTTATTACGATCAGATTATACGGGCAGATGCAGGCAGGGTAGTGCTGGTTAAAAAAGAGGAATAGTCTTGTATGGCTATTTCTCCAGGTGAAGCTTATGAAAAAAGCGGTGTACCAGGGGTGCAATCAGCAAACCAATATTGGTAATAAATGCTACGCCGCTGAAAATGGCATAAGCAGAAGAGAACCACTTACCAGCATCGGTATTAATCTCCACCACAGGTCCCATACCAGACAGAATCATGGATGCGTTGTGTAAAGCATCCAGCCAGCCGATGCCGGCTGTGTAATGATAGCCAGCTACGCCAATAACCAGACAAACAATAATAAACCCGGTTGCCCATAATGTACTGCGTAACATTCGCTGATAAAATATAGAACGCGTAGCCAGTGGCTGCTTTTTATTTTCGTACATGGTATTTATTTGCAGGTGGATGGTATGATACCGTCGATGGTAGCTTTAAGGTTAAGGTATACATCTCTTTTTTCCTCCCCACTGAGTAAGGTTTTGGTGAAAATGATACAGGCATACCCGTGACAATAATCAACAATGGGCCAGGTGCCGAATAAGCCGGGACTGGCAACAGCTGTGGCTTTACCCGCTGCATTGGTAGCCAGTATCCATTCGCCAAACCCATAATTGAATCCCTCGGCTGCAACGGGTGCATACTTAATCATGCCTGGTGTAGTCCGGGGAAGCTGCATTTCTTCAATGGCTTTTTCGCTCAATATTCTTTTACCATTGAATTCCCCCTTGTTGAGGATCATGATCAGGAAATTCATATAATCATTAGGAGAAGACTGAGCACCTCCGGAAGGATTGACAGCATTATAGCTGAAAAAATTAGTGGTACGCATTTGTAACGGACGGGTGATCCTTTCCGCCATCAGCTGTTCAAATCCACGTCGGTTTAATACTTCCAATACCCTGGCTGCAATATTCAGCCCGATATTGCTGTATCGGAATTCCAGTCCGGGATTGGATACGATTTCACGGGTGGCGGCAAAATCATTCACTTCTTCTTCCAGATTGCTGTATTTACGCCTGCTTAGCAGATCGCGTAAACGAATGGGTTCAGATTCAATACCCGTTAAATGCGCCAGGCAATCGCGTATGGTAATATACCCTTTGGAGTATTTGGTAAAAATGGGCAGGAACTTACTGACTTTATCATCCAGCGAAAGTTTCCCCTCATCTACATAAGTCATAACCAATGCCGCCGTAAGCCACTTACTGCAACTGGCAATCGGTGCCTGGGTTTTGGCATTAAAGTCACCCATGGCTTTCTGGTATATGATTTTACCATCTTTATAAATCAGGGTAACCGCATTACCGCCCAACTGCTTTTTAGCCGACTCGAGCTGACTGTCCAGGGCACTAAAATCGTATTGAGCTTGTCCGGACTGAAATAATAACAGAAAACCGAGGAGCAGACTGACTTTCATGCAGTGAAACGGGGGATTTACAGACATATTTGCCGGATTTTTTACTTAAAAAAGCCATTTTCTGGCTTAGAATAGTTTTTGATGTCAAATTATGACTTCCGCTCCAAACAGGAAAGGAAGATTATCCAATCACAAGTTAAAAATCCGGAAACGGAAATACCCATATGAATGTAAACAACTATACCATTAAAGCCCAGGAAACCATACAGGCTGCCCAACAGGCAGCTTATAACCAGGGTAATCCGGCCATTGAAACCGATCATTTATTGAAAGTCTTGCTGGCGGATAAAGACAGTCCGGTGGCATTTTTACTCAAGAAAAATAATGTGAATGCTGCATTTGTGGAATCGAAAACAGATGAAGCTATTGACAAATTACCCAAAGTACAGGGTGGTGAACCGGCACAGCAAGTGAGCCGTGACCTGAATAATGTATTTCTGAAAGCCAATGCGGTATTAAAAACATTCGGAGACGAGTTTGTTAGCCCAGAACATTTTTTACTGGCTTTGCTGCAGGTTAATGATAATACGGCCAAGCGTTTGAAAGATGCAGGATTAACTGAAAAGGGATTGATTCAGGCGATCAAGGACCTGCGTCAGGGTGATACCATTAAATCGCAGACACAGGAGACTCAGTTCAATATGCTCAACAAATACGCCCGTAATCTGAATGAGCAGGCCCGCCAGGGAAAACTGGATCCGGTAATTGGTCGTGATGAAGAAATCAGACGCACTTTGCATATCCTCTCACGTCGTAGTAAAAATAACCCGATACTCGTGGGTGAACCCGGGGTGGGTAAAACTGCTATTGCAGAAGGGTTGGCCATGCGTATCATCAATGGCGATGTGCCGGAGAATCTGAAAAGCAAAACCATTTACACACTGGATATGGGGCAGCTGATTGCAGGTGCCAAATACAAGGGAGAGTTTGAAGAACGCCTGAAAGGCGTGGTAAAAGAAGTGAGTTCCAGCGATGGTGAAATCATTTTATTTATTGATGAGATCCATACCCTGGTAGGTGCTGGTGGTGGAGATGGTGCCATGGATGCTGCCAATATCCTGAAGCCAGCATTGGCCCGTGGTGAGTTGAGAGCCATCGGCGCGACTACATTGAATGAATACCAGAAACATTTTGAAAAAGACAAAGCACTGGAAAGACGGTTCCAGAAAGTAATGATTGATGAGCCGAGTGTGGAAGATGCTATTTCCATCCTGCGGGGATTGAAAGACCGTTATGAAACATATCACCATGTACGCATCAAAGACGAAGCCATAATTGCGGCAGTGGAATTGTCGAATCGCTATATTACCGACCGTTTCCTGCCCGATAAAGCCATTGACCTGGTTGATGAAAGTGCGGCCAAGCTGAGACTGGAAATGAATTCTATGCCGGAAGAGCTGGATACCCTGGAAAGGCAGATACGACAGTTGGAAATTGAACGGGAAGCCATTAAACGGGAAAATGATGAAGACAAACTGAAAGAATTAAATATCGAGATAGGCAACCTGAGCGTGGAAAGGGATACACTGAAAGCAAAATGGCGTGAAGAAAAAGAGATTGTTGAAAAAATTCAACAAGCCAAGGGAACTATTGAGAACCTAAAACTGGAAGCCGAACAGGCCGAACGTAATGGCGATTATGGCAAGGTTGCGGAGATTCGTTATGGTAAAGTCAAGGAACAGGAAGCCATTATTCAATCACTCACGGAGCAATTGAGTCAACTTAGCGAACACAGCCGCCGTTTGATGAAAGAAGAAGTGGATGCCGAAGATATTGCTGAGAATATAGCCAAGGCAACTGGTATTCCTGTATCGCGCATGATGCAAAGTGAAAGGGAAAAATTGCTGCATCTGGAAACAGAATTGCATAATCGGGTAGTAGGACAGGAAGAAGCCATTACTGCGGTAGCTGATGCTATCCGTAGGAGCCGTGCGGGATTACAGGATCCCCGTAAACCCATCGGATCTTTTATTTTCCTGGGTACGACCGGTGTGGGTAAAACAGAACTGGCAAAAGCATTGGCCGAATACCTGTTTGATGATGAGCATCTGATGACAAGGATAGACATGAGTGAATACCAGGAAAAACATACGGTATCCAGATTGGTAGGTGCGCCTCCGGGTTATGTTGGATACGATGAGGGCGGACAACTTACTGAAGCTGTTCGGCGTAAGCCCTATAGTGTGGTATTGCTGGATGAAATTGAAAAAGCGCACCCGGATGTATGGAATGTGCTCTTGCAGGTACTGGATGATGGTCACCTGACCGATAATAAAGGACGTCAGGTGAATTTCAAGAATACCATTATCATTATGACCAGCAATATTGGTAGTCATCTCATACAGGATGCTTTTGAGCAAGTGAATGACAGTAATGTGGAAGCTGTGACCGAAAGAGCGAAGGTGGAAGTGATGGAATTGCTGCGGAAGACCATACGACCCGAATTCCTCAACCGGGTAGATGAGATTATTATGTTCAGCCCGCTGCTGAAAAAGCAGATCATGGGTATCGTTAAGATACAATTGGAAGGGCTACGGCAAATGGTTAAACAAAGCGGAATAGAACTGGTTTACAGTGATTACTTGCTGGAGTTCCTGGCTGAGCAGGGATTTGATCCCCAGTTGGGTGCAAGACCATTGAAGCGGTTGATCCAGAAATTAATCGTGAATACGCTGAGTAAAAAGATACTGGCCGGGGATATTGATAAGCATAAAAAAGTATTGGTTGATGTATTTGACGGCGTAGTGGTATTCCGGAATGAAGAGTAAGCTTGCGTTCGTTTATATAAAGCTCCTGTGGTATCGCAGGGGCTTTTTTTTGACCAACTGAAATGGTTATTTTCGGTATATGGCAGCGATACGTTTTA
>JAACZQ010000048.1 GCA_009996675.1 Chitinophagaceae bacterium | reverse complement strand
TGCCCCCAAAATAATTATTCATCACAAACTGTTGCTTCAAACAACGGTTTTAAAAACTCCGGCTATGGACATACAGAACACGCAAAGTCAGATGCGAAAGGGTGTATTGGAGTTTTGCATTTTATCCATCATCAGGCAGGGCGAAGTATACCCGAGTGATATTGTGGACCAAATGAAAGCTGCCAACCTGCACATCCTGGAGGGTACTTTGTATCCGCTGTTGACAAGGCTTAAGAATGCAGGTTTATTAACCTACCGTTGGGTAGAAAGCAACAGTGGCCCCCCCCGTAAATATTTCGTGATGACGGATAAAGGTCTTGAGTTCTACAATGAACTGGAAAGAACCTGGCAGGAACTGGCTGATGCCGTTCATGCACTTACCCAACCGAGACAATATCCGGCATCCGAACAAACCGAACCCCAACCTTAACCAACAAAACTCCAACAGAAATGAAAAAGGTAATTAATATAAACTTTCAGGGTCGCGTGATTCCCATCGAGGAATCGGCCTACGACATGCTGAAGCAGTATGTAGAAAGTTTGCGGAAATTCTTTGCCAATGAGGAGGGTCGCGATGAGATAATCAATGATATCGAAGGAAGAATAGCTGAACTCTTTGTTGACAGCCTGAAAAAAGGTGCTACCTGTATTACAGATGATAATGTAAACCAGGTGATTGAAAGCATGGGTCGTCCGGAAGATTTTGAAGGGGAAGAGTCCAAGGTTCAAAACCAGCTGGGAGGCGAAGATAAAAAAGACGAAAAAGAACAATACCAGCAGCAATCTTACCAGTCAGCCAGCGATTCCGGCAGAGGCCGTTTGTATCGCGATGACAATGAAAAGATCCTGGGTGGTGTTTGTGGTGGCCTCGCCAACTACCTGCGCATTGATCCAACCATTGTACGCCTGGTATTCGCCCTCATTACTTTTATGGGTGGCTCTGGTATCCTGTTGTATATTTTGTTGTGGATCATACTCCCTTCACGTCCGCTCGATAATATCACATCTACCAAACGCTTATATCGTAATCCCGAGGAGAAAGTGGTAGCTGGTGTAGCCAGCGGTATATCTGCTTACTTTAATATTGCGGTGTGGATACCCCGACTGATTTTTGCCTTCCCCCTGGTACTCGGTATCATCACTTCTATTTTCCGCAGTGCTTTCTGGTTTGATGGCGATCCTTTCCCCAGTGTGGTGTTTGGTTCGTTTGGTGGAACACTCTTTGTCATCTATGCGGTTCTCTGGGCTGTGATTCCCGAAGCAAAAAGTGCTTCTGAAAAACTGGAAATGCGTGGAGAAAAAGTAGACCTGAATACCATTAAGAACACGATCCAGGAAGACCTGGAAGGTTTCAAAAGCCGCGCAGAAAAATGGGGTGGTGAGTTTAAAGATAAAGCCAAAGAATTCGGACAGGAATTTGGCAGTACGGTGAGTCAGAAAGGACAACAGTTTGGACAGGAAGCAGGCTCCGCTGCGAAGCGTGGCGGTAATAAGATCCTGGGTGTGTTTGGAATCCTGTTCAAAGCATTCTTCTTATTCATGGCAGGTATCCTGGCTTTTGTACTCCTGGTAACATTACTGGCTTTCATGGTGGCTGGCGTAGGTGTATTCCCGCTGAAAAATTTCTTCCTGGAAGGCTTCTGGGAAAACTTCCTGGCCTGGGCAACCTTACTGCTCTTCCTGGGTGTACCGGTGGTAGCGTTCATTACCTGGCTCATACGCCGTATCATGGGTGTAAAATCCGGCAGCCGTTATCTCGGATTCACATTTGGTGGTCTGTGGTTCATTGGCCTGATATGCGGTGGTTTACTGATCGCATCCATTGCCCGCAATTTTGATGCCCGTGCCCGTGAAAAACAGGAGTATAGCATTACGCAACCGAAAACCGGTAAACTGATTGTAAAAGTGCCCGATACCAAAGTAAAAGTATATGGCCGCTGGTTCAGAATGGATGGTATTGTGAGCATGAATGATGATAGCCTGTTCCTGAACAATGTACGGGTACGCATCGTAAAAAGCAACGATTCTGCCTATCATATCACAGCGTATAAATTCAGCAATGGCCGCAATGAATCAGTAGCCCTGCGCAATATTGCTGAAATCAGTTATGGTATTAACCAGCAGGACAGCACCGTATGGCTCGATCGTGGATTCTCGGTACAGAAAGGAACCCGTTTCCGCAACCAGGGCGTACAGGTAACCATCCAGGTGCCCGTTGGAAAACGCATCCTGATTGATCGCAACGTATCACGGAGACTGAACTGGTTCCACCTCGGTAATAATAACGATTGGGAATGGGAAGAAGAGTGGAATAACAATTATGAAGATTGGAGTTCCGATGTAGAATACATCATGACACCCGGTGGCCTGGAAAGAGTGGGTAAGAAAAACAAAGACGAACAGAATGACGGCGATAACAATGATGATGGGTCCAATAACGATAAGATAGAGAATTATAAAAAAAGCAAGGAAGAGTTACAGAAAGAACTGGAGCGTAAGCAAAAGGAAGCGGAAGAGCTGAAGAAAGAATTGGAAAAACCATTGGATACCACCCGTTACCGCTACCAGAAAACTACTGCAGTAGCAGAAGCCCCCAAAGCGCCACAGCCAGCCAAAGCTACACAGGCTCCTGAAGAACCTGAAATGCCCCTGGAATCGGCCAGACTGATGATGATGAAAATGACATTATAAACTCGGTTGAAGTTGGGAAAATAAGAACCCTGTCTTGATCACAGGATGGGGTTCTTCCCTTCTTATCACAACCAGCCAAAACAAGCCCTATGAAAAAATTGCTTTGGTTTCTTCTTGCAACCCTTTTCTTCATGACTGGTTGCAGAAATCATTATCATGAACACAGCCGTGGAAATAATGTGTCCATTCATGTTCGTGAAACAGATGATTTATACCAGATCGATGCCCGTTTCGCCCGTACAAAAACACAGGATATCCTGGAATTCCTGGGTGAAAAATTACATACCGATGCGCTGGCAGACAGCCGGTATCATCAAATGAAGCTGCAAATGGAACATGGGGCAGAACTCTATGTGCGATCAAAACCAGGTAAAATCAGTATCCGCGTAAACCGCGTAGGACATGATGAACTGGCACTTCAGGAAGTAAAAAATCTGGCAGAAGAACTCAAGACTGCTATCCTGCGGTAAACTGCTATACCTGCTTTACAGAGGATCCCAAACTTCAACCAATGACCCTGTAAAACAATTTTCATGAAAATCTTACGCAACAGTTTATTCGTAGCGGTGCTCATCATGGCCATCATATACCTGGTAGCCTGGAAATCACCGAAATACTATAAAGTAACACAGCCATATAATACAGCCGACTCCATTATTCCGTTTCATTTATACACGGGGCAACATGACCGGCCTTATATCATCCGTAACAATGATCTGGTGGTATTTGGCGCCCAGCATACCCGTAATCCCAATGACCCGGAACTATTTACCATGGAAGAAGCCTGGACAGAACTGAAACCAACGGTTGCTATGGTAGAAGGAAGGCTTGGTTTCCTCATACCGTACTTCATGGACCCGGTTAAAACATTGGGTGAAGGAGGGCTGGTTAAGGCCCTGGCCCACCGCGACGGGGTGAAAATATATGACTGGGATCTCTCCAAAGAAACCCTGGCCAAAGCCCTGGTACCCTATTTCAGTCGCGAACAGGTTGCATTACAGCAGATACTCAATCCTTATTTCAGCAATATCCGTTTTGGAAAGCCATCCAACCCCGAGCAATACATATCCGAATACCTCAAACGGGCAGATTATGTTGGATTGAAAGACAGTATCCGTACGGTAATGGATATTGACAGAATCTGGAAAAAATACTTTCCGCAGGGACCCGACTGGCGAAACACTTCCGACGAAACAACCCTGCCCGGTTACCTGGCTGATATGATGTCTGTTTCCAATGATCTGCGCAACCGGCAATTGGTTGCGGCGGTGAAGGAACTGGTGGCAAAAGGGGAAAGAGTATTTGTGGTATGTGGGTCCAGTCACGCTTACTGTGTGGCAACAGCGTTTCGGTAAGTGAAAGTGAAATGAAAGAAAATCGTTGTTAATAGGATTGCAGATGATTAATCAAAATATTGACTCGTACAGGGATGCCCGGCAGGCATCCTTTTTTGTGCAAAACCGTTTCCTGCAAACTTTCACCTATTTTTGCGCACGATTAATTGTTTGATATGAAAAACACACCCTTTACACACAAACATATTGCTTTAGGCGCCAAAATGGCTCCGTTTGCAGGATACAATATGCCTATCAGTTATACGGGCATTAACGATGAGCATGCTGCCGTGCGGAAGCATGCAGGTGTTTTTGATGTAAGCCATATGGGCGAGTTTATCCTTAAAGGAGATAAGGCGCTGGAACTGATTCAGCGTGTTACATCCAACGATGCCTCCAAACTCAGCAATGGCAAAGCACAGTACAGTTGCCTGCCCAATGAACAGGGTGGTATTGTAGATGATCTGATCGTTTATTGCATTGAAGAGAATAATGTGTACATGCTGGTGGTGAATGCTTCCAATATTGAAAAGGACTGGAACTGGATCAGTGAACGTAATACGGCGGGTGTTGAAATGCATAATATCAGCGATAAAACCTGTTTGCTGGCCATCCAGGGTCCCAGTGCCACCA
>JAACZQ010000047.1 GCA_009996675.1 Chitinophagaceae bacterium | reverse complement strand
CAAACTCTTACAACCCCTGACTGATATGGATATCATGAACCTGAAATATTACACTTTTACCAAGGGTGTTTTTGCAGGTGTTGATAATGTATTGGTGAGTGCTACCGGTTATACCGGTTCGGGTGGGGTGGAAATTTATTTTGAAGACAGTAATGGTGCTGCGGATAAAATATGGGATGCCATTTTTGAAGCAGGTGCGGCTTATGGCATCAAGCCTATTGGCCTGGGTGCACGCGATACCCTTCGTTTGGAAATGGGTTACTGTTTATATGGGAATGATATTGATGATACCACTTCGCCACTGGAAGGCGGATTGGGGTGGATCACTAAATTCACGAAAGAGTTCACGGCTAAACCAATCCTGGAAAAACAGAAAGCCGAAGGCGTAACCCGCAAGCTCGTTGGTTTTGAAATGATCGACCGCGGTATTCCCCGCCACGATTACCTGATTAAGGATGCAGCGGGTAATACAATTGGTAAAGTAACCAGTGGTACACAGGCACCTTCATTGGGGAAAGCCATTGGCCTGGGTTACGTAGCGGTATCACATTCGGCGGTTGACAGTGAAATTTTTATTGATATCCGCAATACGCCGGTAAAAGCCAAAGTGGTGAAGTTTCCCTTTGCCTGATCCTGTTTAAAGAAATGTATGGAGGTTTGCTGTGTGACTAATCGTTCTGCGCATGGGCAAACCTCCATTTTTTTGCCTTTTTCTGAACGATGTGAATATGCTGGCCGGGTACAAAACGAAACCCGATATCATAGCAGAAGCAATAGGGAATGCCTTCCGTATTGATCGCCGTTTCTGTGTGAAATTGCCGGAGAAAGCCTTGCATAACCGGCAGTTCCGCGGGTATGAGACATTCCTTTTTGTGCTGCAATAATCCTGCAAGAATGCACCAGTTGCGTAAAAGCTGTCGGTTGATGAGCTTCATATGGGCATTGGCCTTATTTCTTCTCGCATTATGATAAATACTGCGACAGTAATCGTTACAAAATTTTTTGTCGGTCCTGCCCCTGAGGGGGTTATTGCAGCTGAAGCAGGTTGTGGTTTCCATACTATTACCTGTTAATGGACTGAAAATACCATACATCACTACGACTCTTACGTAGTCGTTGTTCCGACTGTTGAAACAGGTAGATTTTCTCAATTTTTCTGCTATTCCTACCTGATATTTCTCTGATACGTTTATAAACGAAAGTATCCGGCTATTCTCCGGCTGGCGGGCCTGTTTGTGTCCATATTCGCATGGAGCAACCGCCATTATTAATCCTTAATTCATTTCGTATGACAGCCATTAAAAACAAAGTACAGCTGATTGGCTACCTGGGACAGCCGCCCGAAATCAAACAGATCACGGATGGTCGCAAAGTGGCTCAATTAAGCCTGGCCACCAATGAGCATTATAAGAACCCGGAAGGGGAAAAAGTAACCGATACCCAGTGGCATGTAATTGTAGCCTGGGGTAAGCTGGCCGATATCGCTGAGAAGTTTCTAAACAAGGGAACAGAAATTGCGGTAGAGGGGAAATTGGTATACCGAACCTATACCGATAAAAAAGGAGCGAAAAAGAATACGACAGAGATATATGCCAATGAAATATTGATTCTTTCCAAGAAAGTTTAGCCCCTGTTTCCTGTGCTTTAGGGCACGCTTTCGTGCGTCGTGGGGCCGGCCTTTCCAGGCTGGCCTTTTTGCGATGGGAGATCTATTGGTGTATCTTTGCGCCCATGCAAGCAAAGCCTACGCTCCATACTGTATTATCTCCGCAACTATTACACTTGTATAATCTCAATGATGCCGTAGTAGTGATTATTGATGTATTCAGAGCTACTTCTACCATTGCAACGGCTTTGTATAACGGGGCGGAAAAAGTAATACCGGTTGATTCGGTAGAGAAATGTATTCAACTGGGACAACAAACCGGTGGCATAACTGCCGGGGAGCGTGATGGCAAAGTGATTCCTGGACTGGCTTACGGCAATTCTCCGGCCGAATACCCCCGTTCATTTATTGAGGGGAAAACCCTGGTATTAACCACCACCAATGGTACACGTTTGCTGCATATGGCGCTGAATAGCGGGGCGGCCGAAATCGTTACCGGTTCATTCCCCAACCTGTCGGCCGTTTGTGATTACCTCGCCGGACAAAAAAGAAATGTCATTCTGGGCTGCTCGGCCTGGAAAGACCGTTTTAACCTGGAAGATACCCTCTTTGCAGGTGCTGTAATCAGCCGCATTGCAGATGCATTTACCATACACTGCGACAGCAGCCTGATGGCTTCCGATCTCTACCGCCTCCACCGCTCCGATATGCAGTCGCTCATACGGAAAACCACCCATTGGCACCGTTTGGCCTCCTACGGCCTGGAAAAAGACCTGGAATATTGCGTAACTCCGGATCTGGCCAATATTTTACCGCTGTATCGGAACGGGGACCTCATAAAAGGCTGATAGCCAAAACCTGGCTGGCATCGCCAATGCGGCAGCCCTTAATTAACAAACATTTCATCCACATTCTCTGCTATTTGCTTCGGCAACTGGATAGCTTTCCTTTACTTTTGCAAATTGCCCTTTTCGAAACGGCGATCAACCAAAAAAGGCAGGCATTTCGTTTGCCGGAGAAACTGATTATGGCACTTCCTTATCTGATCAAACATATTTACAACAGTGGGACCGAAGAAGTGATTCGTCGGGGGAAAAAAATTCACGCGCTGGGCAACGTTGAACTGGTAGAGTACGATGAGCTGATGGCGAATGTGGTGTTTCGGGTGAAAGATGATGGTTATGCTACTTTTTATAAAGTGCATATCAACCAATTCAAAGATCCCAAAACATTATCGCTTCGTTGTAGTTGTCCGTATAACCTGTCCGAAATTTGTCGGCACAAAGCAGGAGCTTTATTTTACCTGCAGGACCTGCTCGACCGGAATCAGTTGGGCGAGAAAGAAACTTCTTACGACCAGAAACATACGGTTGTGAAAATGAAACAGCTGGATCTGAAACTGATCCGCATGCTTTCCGCCCCGGAAAGTTTTGAAAAAGCTGAAAATTATCTGCGCAGCAACCGGTCTAACATACTCGAAGCAAAAGATGAGCGCGTGTTAGCAGAGCTTGAGTATGAAGGGCAGCTGTATAAAATTTTACTGCAGAAGAACGAAGAAAGAAATTTTGATACCAGCTGTGCCTGTAAAACAGATCAGGCTCATCCTTTATGCGTACATAAAGTAATTGTGCTGCTGCAATTATTGCACAATTATGGCCCTGGTTATTTCGACACCATCAGAAACTGGGATAAAGAAAAAAATAAATTATTGGCGCTCTATGGGTACTCGCTAAGCGATGACCTGACAGGTAAATTTGAATTCACTTATACGGATGGGAAACCTTTTCTGCGGGTATTGGATACCACCATCAAAAGGGTTAGCCTGAATCCGGCTGCTGATCTTCGTCCCAAACCCGTAGAAGAAGCGGCTCCGGTAGCCGCCGCTGCGGAGCCATTGCCGGAAGAGGAAGAAATTAATGAGCGGGAACTGCAAAAATTAGGCGTAGTAATTACGTTCAATGAAACCCAATATCCGTATCTGCAGTTTGATGCAGTGCAGGGTGATGCAGATGAAAGCCTGACGCGCTATACAGGCAAGGCCGCCCGGCTTGATCTGGGTCGCTTTGTAAACACAGAGCAGTTCAGTGAAGATGATAAGATAACTTTACAACAGTTGCGCAAATTGCTGCCGGCTGAAGTTAGCCGTTACCTCGATCGAAACTCACCTTTCAGTGGTATCTGGGAAAATATTATTCAGCAGCATGATGATGAATTGCCGGAAGAAACCAGGCACCTCATTAATGAATACCTGCATCCCAAAATACAAAAGCTTTTTGCTGAATTATCAACCGGCAATTTTGTGTTTTACCTGCCCCAGGGAAAACCTTTTACAACTGCCAATATTCAACAGGCAGAGCTGGCAACAGAGCCCATCAGTCCCGATTTTGAAGTAAATTATCAGAACGGGATTTATGAAGTGGCCTGTCGCGTTAAACTGCCGCTCGCAGATTTGAATGTATCTGAAAACGAGAGCCGCTCACCCATGCTCTTTCAGTACCATAACCAGTTTTTTACCTGGAAACGGACAGAAGACATCATGATAATTGAACAGTTCCAGAAAGATGGGAAGGTTCGCATACCCGCAGAACAATGGGCCGCACAGTTGCAGCAATTCATATTGCCACTTTCTAAAGAGTACAATGTTCATTTTGGGAATGTGCAGAAAGAAGAAGTGAAAGACATCAGGCCGGAAGTAAAAGTAATGCTGCGCGAAAAAGGAGAGTACCTGCTTTTTCAGCCGGTATTCACATATAAAGGCTATGATGTGCGCAGTGCCGACAAGGAGAAAGTAATTCTGCCCGTGGCCGATAAATTGTATGTGATACAGCGAAACCTGGAAGCAGAGCGTGAATTTGTTCATAAAATCGAATCCCTGCACTCGCATTTTATACGGCCGCAGGAAGGAGATACGCTGGCATTGAAGGGAACAGAAGTGCTGAAGAATAACTGGTTCTTTCTATTTGTAGATGCGGTAAAGGAGATGAATATCCCGGTATTCGGGTTCGATGCATTGAAGAATTTCCGCTTTAATACGGCCAAGCCCTCTACCAAAATCTATATCAGCAGCAATACCGACTGGTTTGATGCCAAAGTGGAAATTCATTTCGGCGACCAGAAAGTAACCGTTGATGAAGTAAAACGTGCCCTGGGTAACAAGCAACAGTTTGTGCAGCTGGAAGACGGCACCCTTGGGATACTGCCGGAGGAGTGGATCAAAAAATACTCGCTTTTATTCCGTGTGGGAGAAGGAAAGTCGGGTAATATGAAGCTGAGCAAGTATCATTTCAGCGTTATTGAAGAATTATACCTGCAGCGTGATGAGGAGGAGTTGTTCTTTCAGCTGGAAGAAAAATATGAACGCCTCAAAAGCAATCACTCCATCAAAGAAGTGCCTGCTCCGGCGCATTTGAAAAAAATACTACGTCCGTACCAGGAGAGTGGATTCCAGTGGTTGAATTACCTCCGGGAAGTGCAATGGGGCGGAATACTGGCAGATGATATGGGTTTGGGTAAAACCATACAGGCGCTGAGTTTTTTGCATCATTTAAAAGAAGAAAATGGCAGCCTTAAAGCGTTGGTCGTTTGCCCGACTACCCTCATGTACAACTGGCAGAACGAGATAAAGAAATTTACACCCGGGATCAGTTTTTATGTGCATCACGGTGGTAGCCGTACCCGTGAAAACCTGGCTTCTCATCACGCTGATGTAATTATTACAACCTATGGCACATTGCGCAGCGATATTAAACAGTTTGTAGAAGTGTCGTTCGATTATGTAGTGCTGGATGAAAGTCAGGCTATCAAGAATCCCAGCAGTAAAGTCACCAAAGCTGCTGGTCTGATCAAAGCAAAAAACCGCTTGTGTTTGAGTGGTACCCCTTTGCAGAACAATACTTTTGATATTTATGCACAGATGAACTTTCTCAATCCGGGTATGCTGGGTAGTGTAGAGTTCTTCAAACAGGAATTTTCAATTCCCATCGACAAATTTGGTGAGAAAGAACAGAAAGAACACTTGCGCAAATTGCTCTACCCTTTTATCCTGCGCCGTACCAAGGAACAGGTAGCCAAGGATCTGCCTGAAAAACAGGAAATGGTATTGTTCTGTGAAATGGGAGATGAACAAAGACGTATTTATGATGCTTTCCGCAACGATTACCGGGATAAAATCCTGGGTGTTGTAGATAACCAGGGTATACAGAAGTCGCAGCTGACCATTTTGCAGGGTCTGATGAAACTTCGCCAGATCTGCGACAGTCCTGCGATTGTTAAGGACGAGGAAAAGTTCCCGAACGCGTCGGTGAAACTGGAAGAAATCGGACGGGAGATCACGGAAAATATCAGCAATCACAAGGCCCTTGTATTCTCCCAGTTCCTGGGTATGTTATCACTGATCAAGGAGAAGATGAAAGAATTGGGTGTTGATTATGAATATTTCGATGGCAGCAGTACAGTGGCCGAAAGAGAAAGGGCTATTGAGAGATTCCAGAACGATGAGAATTGCCGTGTATTCCTGATCTCACTCAAAGCCGGTGGTGTGGGTTTGAACCTAACCGCGGCAGACTATGTATATATTGTAGATCCCTGGTGGAACCCCGCAGTGGAACAGCAGGCCATTGATCGGACACACCGAATCGGACAAACCAAGAATATTTTTGCTTACCGGATGATCTGTACCGACACGGTAGAGGATAAAATTCTGAAGCTGCAGGAAAGAAAAAGAAGTCTTGCCCGGGAATTGATTACTGATGATGAAGGTTTTGTGAAATCCCTCACCCGGGAAGATGTGGAATACCTTTTCAGTTAAGCACCAGCGGTGGCTACCTATCTTGAATGAAAATTCACCGATTTTAACAGATGGGTTTCCAGCTATCCTTATAGTTTTCCGATTGTCTTGTAATAAATGGTAGGGTTATGTCAACGTCATAGCTTTACCTATTGACTACTAATCTCTGATTATGCGGAAATTTATACTTTTTCTGGGCCTTTTATTAACGGCTGGCATTGGTTATGCGCAAAATACTGCAACCCTCAAAGGAAAGCTGGTTGATTCTGTTGCCAAACAATCCATGAAGGATGCTTCCATTACCGTGTTGGATGCCAAAGATTCTACTTTGGATGTTTTTGGTTTGGCCAAATCCGATGGCAGCTTTCTCATCAGTAATATTAGTTTCGGACCGATGATCGTCCAGATCAAATTCCAGGGTTATGAACCCATTTCCCGGCATATCACATTTTCAAAAACCAACAGCTCGGTAGACCTGGGTACGATTTATATGGCCATGGGAGCCAATGATCTGGGTAATGTAACGGTTACCCAATCGCCGGTGCAGATGAAAAAAGATACGGTAGAGTTTACCGCATCTGCTTTCAAGACCAAACCCAATGCTGTTGCAGAAGACCTGCTGAAAAAAATACCAGGTATACAGGTAGATAAAGACGGAACGGTAAAAGCGCAGGGTGAACAAGTACAGCGCATCCTGGTAGACGGTAAGCGTTTTTTTGGTGATGACCCTAAAATGGCTACCCGTAACCTGCCTCCGGATGTAATCGACAAAATCCAGGTATTTGATGCCATGAGCGATCAAAGTGCTTTCACCGGATTTGATGATGGTAACCGGATTAAAACCATCAATATCACCACCCGTAAGGATAAACGCAAGGGGTATTTCGGTAAAGCCAGCCTTGGAGCTGGTGCCAATACCGATGAAGCTGTGTATGATAATAGCATTAACCTGAGCCGGTTTAACGGCGACAGACAAATCACTTTTATCGGCCAGGGAAATAATGTCAATAAACAGAATTTCTCCGTACAGGATATCCTGGGTTCTTTGGGTGGAGGCAATTTTGGCGGCGGTGGCGGTGGTAACCGCGGCGGCGGCGGTAACTTTGGTGGCGGAGGCATGGCTGCTGTTCAGGGCCTGTTAGGAACCGGTAGCGGTGGTGGATTGGTGAATACCTGGGCTGGTGGTATTAACTATCGCGATACCTGGAGCCCTAAAACACAGTTTTCAGGAAGCTATTTCTACAACGATCAGAAAACGTACCGCGATCAGAAAAGCCTAACACAAAACCTCATCCCCGGAAGTCCGGATTCTTCCCTGTACAGTGATCAGACCCAGTCTTCCAAGACCTATAATAAGAACCACCGGATTAACTTCAATATCGAACACCAGTTCGATAGTATGAATTCCATGATCATACGGTCCAATATTACTTTCCAGGATACCTGGTCACAAACATTACAGCAAAGCAGCTCAACCCGTGGTAAAATAACCGCATTGAATGGTTCTGATGTAAATAATACCCGTGAGAATAAAGGCATCAATGGTAATATCGACGCAACTTTCCGTCACCGTTTTGCTAAAAGAGGCCGCACTTATTCCATAGGTATTAATGCAGGTGGCAATACAAATGATGGTAGTGGCAGAAACTATTCTCTCAACCAGTACTACCCGGTGAGTGCGCCTGCCTATAAAGATACCATCGACCAGATTTATACCAGTAACCGCGATGCACAAAATATCAGTGTTACCGCTTCTTATACCGAACCTATTGCCAAAAACCAGCAGTTGGAGTTCAACTACAACTACTCATACAATAAAAACACTTCAGGGAAGAGCACTTTGCAATACAATGGTGGTACGGGTAAATACGATATTGTTGTACCCAACCTGAGCAATACATTCGAGAATACATTCAGCTCAAACCGCTTTACACTGAACTATCGTATTCAGAATGCCAAGTATAATTTTAGTATAGGATCGGGTGTGCAGGTGGGGGATCTGACCAGCTACAACATCACTAAAGACAGCACCCTGCGTCAGCATTATGTGAATTTCTTCCCATCAGCCAATTTCCGGTATGATTTCAGTAAATCGAAGAACCTGCGGTTTTTTTATAATGGCCGTACTTCACAACCTTCGGCAGACCAGTTACAGCCAGTGGTAGACAATTCCAATCCGCTGAACATTAAAACGGGTAATCCCAACCTGAAGCAGCAGTTCACACATAGTTTCAGACTGCTGTACAACTCATTTGACATGTTCACCCAGAAACTGATTTTTGCTACCATCAATGCCAGCTTTATTCAGAATGATATTCAGAACTCAACTACCATATTACCCAACGGCGCACAGATTACCCGGCCGGTAAACCTGAATGGTACCTATAACCTGAATGGATTCTTCAACTATGGCTTCCCCTTCAAAAAGCCCAAGAGCAATATGAATTTTACGATCGGGGCTATGCGTAGCCAGACCCAGACTCTTGTAAATGCACAACACAATTATACACGCAGTACCACACTGAATGGTGGGATTAACTGGACTACCAATATCAAGGAAGGGTTTGACATGAATTTTGGTACGATGTCAACCTATAATATTGCCCGTTATACACTGCAGCCGCAGCAAAATGCCAACTTCTTCTCGCAAACGGTCTCCGTAGATGCAACTGTTTACAGCAAGAGTGGATGGGTTTTTGCGACTGACTTTGATTATACTTACAATGGTGGCCGTGCTGCTGGTTATAATACCAGTATTCCCCTGCTGAATCTGAGTTTATCCAAGCAGATGCTGAAAGACAAGTCCGGCGAACTGAAATTTTTCCTGTTTGACCTCATGAACCAAAATCAGTCTATATTTCGATATACGACCGGCAATACCATCCAGGACGTACAAACCAGGGTGCTGAAGCGCTATTTTATGGTGAGTTTTACCTATAACCTGCGTCGCTTTGGAGCCAATAACCAGCAACAACGTGGTCCCAATATGATGATGCCACCCGGCATGAACCGCCAGATCATGCGGGCCGGCGGCAGTTTCCGTGGCGGAAATGAATAAATTACCGGAAAACCTATTGAAAAAGAGCCGTTCCTGCTGGAACGGCTCTTTTGCTAACGCCTGTGAGCATTGGCTTCGGTTAAAATTTAAAAAAAAATTTACCGCCCTTTTTGTCAAACTGTTATAATTTTACACCTCATTTCAAAAGCAGCGAACAATATCATTGAAACAGGTATTGCAACATATTAGCTTTTTACTGCAAATCAGACCGCGACCGGTACTGGTCCGCCCGGGCATTTTTACCTTTTCGCCCAGGTTGCGACGTGGTTGCTGATAGGACGAGCAACTGGCACTTGCCCCTATCAGTGGAAAATCCCCCGGAATAATTGTTATGGCAGGTAGCTGTCATTCTTTTTCACTCTTTTTAATTTTTTCGCAAGTTGGAACATCATACCATTGTTCGTGTAGCCAATAGTGGCGACACACATTACGCGCAAACCATCACGGACGAGATGGAAGCGTCTGCCAAAGCCCGTGGTACCGGTATTGCCAAGCGCAGTCCGGAATATGTGGCCAAGAAGATGGAAGAAGGCAAAGCGGTTATTGCGCATTTACCTGATGGCACCTGGGTTGGCTTTTGTTATATAGAAGTCTGGGGGCATGAGGCTTTTGTGGCCAACAGCGGTTTGATTGTATCGCCCGAATTCAGGAAAAGTGGTGTGGCCAAGCTGATCAAGCAGAAAATTTTTAATCTCTCCCGCGAAAAATACCCCCAGGCAAAAATATTCGGACTAACCACAGGACTGGCTGTAATGAAAATTAACAGCGATCTGGGTTATGAGCCGGTTACTTATAGCGAGTTGACCGACGATGAGGAATTCTGGGCAGGCTGTAAAAGCTGTGTGAACTATGATATTCTGATGAGTAAGAACCGGAAGAATTGTATGTGTACAGCTATGCTCTATGATCCGGCAGATCATTATGAGCCAGAGGAAACTTCATCTGATTTCCGGAAAAAGTCCAAAATATATGAGCGGTTTATGAAGATCAAGCAAAGCCGTTTATTAAAAATGTTTCGGAAGAAAGAGGGCGGTGGCGCAGCTGTAAAGCCAAAATCTTTTTTCCATCAGCTATTCAATTTCTGACCCTCACCCCAAATCAATACTTGATATATGAGCAGCAATCAGGCAACACTTCCCAAGGGCACCAAAGTAGTACTCGGCTTTAGCGGCGGGTTGGATACTTCTTATTGTGCGAAATACCTAACCGACGAACTGGGCTATGAAGTGCATAGCGTGATTGTGAATACGGGTGGGTTTACGGACGAAGAATTAAAACATGTTGAGCAACATGCCTATAAACTGGGCGTAACTACCCATACTACGGTTGACGCAGTTAAAAGTTATTACGATAGCATCATCCGTTACCTGATTTATGGAAATGTACTGAAGAACAATACCTATCCGCTGAGTGTAAGTGCCGAGCGACTGAGCCAGGCATTACATATTGCGGAGCACGTAAAAAAAGTGGGAGCTACTGCTGTGGTACATGGCAGTACCGGTGCTGGAAATGATCAGGTGCGCTTTGATATGGTTTTTCATATCATGATTCCTGATGTGCAGATTATTACCCCCATACGAGACTGGAAATTAAGCCGGGAGGAAGAAATCAATTACCTGAAATCAAAGGGTGTTGAAATGAATTTTGAAAAAGCGGCTTACTCCATCAATAAAGGACTTTGGGGTACCAGTGTAGGAGGAAAGGAAACCCTGCAATCCAAAGGCATGCTGCCAGAAGATGCCTGGCCAACCCAGGTAACCAAATCCGGCAGCGAAGAAGTAGTGCTGCATTTTGAGAAAGGGGAGCTGACTGCTGTGAATGGAAATCATTTTGCCCATCCGGCCGAAGCTATCCGACACCTACAGCAGATAGCCGGTGCCTATGGTATTGGTCGGGACGTGCATGTAGGTGATACCATCATTGGTATCAAAGGTCGCGTTGGTTTTGAAGCGGCTGCTCCAATGGTGATCCTGAAAGCACACCATGCGCTGGAGAAACATGTGCTTACCAAATGGCAGTTAAGCTGGAAAGATCAGCTGGCCCAGTTTTATGGTAACTGGCTGCATGAAGGCCAGATACTGGATCCGGTTATGCGTGATATAGAAGCCTATCTCACCAGTGCCCAGCAACAGGTTACGGGTGATGTATATGTGCAGTTGCTACCTTATCGTTTTGTGGTATTGGGTATTGAATCACCCTTTGATCTCATGAGTAGCAAGTTTGGTAAATACGGTGAAATGAACAGTGGATGGACCGGTGATGATGTTCGCGGGTTCTCCAAAATATTTGGTAACCAGACCGCTATTTTTCACAGCGTAAAAGCAGATAATCAATGAAAAAAATCAGGGTAGGTATTGTGGGAGGCGCTGGTTATACCGGCGGAGAAACCATTCGGTTATTGCTGGGTCACCCTGCAACCGAACTGGTATTTGTGTTGAGCAGTAGTAATGCCGGGAACCCTGTAGCCAAAATACATACCGATTTACTTGGAGACACCGATCTGGTGTTTACGGGAAGCCTGCAAACAGATATTGATGTATTGTTTCTCTGTGTAGGACATGGCGATGCGCGAAAATTTCTGGAAGCAAACGATATCCCGCAACATATTGCCATCATCGATTTATCCCATGATTTCAGGCTTCAGGCGAAGGCCGAGATCGGAGGTCGTGCATTTGTATATGGCCTGCCTGAATTACAGCGTGAAGCTATTCGCAACGCAAAAAATATTGCCAATCCGGGTTGTTTTGCAACCGCTATTCAACTGGCACTGCTGCCATTGGCCAAAGCCGGCATTATAGGCGATGTTCATACTACCGGCATTACAGGATCTACCGGGGCGGGACAAAGCCTCTCAACTACATCACATTTCAGCTGGCGGGCCAATAATATACAGGCGTATAAAACACTGCAACACCAGCATATCAAGGAAATTACCGAATCGCTGAACAGCTTACAGAAAGTGGTGACACCAGCCAGAACGCCATCTGTGTATTTTGTTCCCTGGCGTGGCGATTTTACCCGCGGCATTTACACCAGCTCTGTGCTGGATTGTAGCCTGTCGTTGCAGGATGCACAAAATTTGTATGAGGATTTCTACCGAGGACAGGTATTCACCCATGTGAGTGCTCAGATGATTGACCTGAAGCAAGTGGTGAATACCAACAAATGTCTTATTTCATTGGAAAAACAGGAAGGTAAACTGGTAGTACACAGTGCTATCGATAACCTGCTCAAAGGAGCCAGCGGTCAGGCGGTGCAAAATATGAACCTGATTTTTGGTCTGGAAGAGGACCTGGGCTTACGATTGAAAGCCGGTTATTTTTAAATCCCTCAAACAAACACATAACATGAAACTCTTTGATGTATATCCTTTAAATCCCATTACGATTACAAAGGCCAGTGGTTCCTATGTATGGGACGACCAAGGAACTTCCTACCTGGATATGTATGGTGGTCATGCCGTAATCAGTATTGGCCATACACACCCACACTGGGTAAAGCGGATTGAAGATCAGTTAAACAAAATTGCTTTCTATTCCAATTCTGTCATCATTCCTTTGCAACAACAGCTGGCAGAAAAACTGGGAAAGCTGAGTGGGAAGGAAGATTACCAGTTATTCCTCTGCAACAGTGGTGCTGAAGCCAATGAAAACGCCTTGAAACTGGCTTCTTTTCATACTGGTAGAAAAAAAATAGTTGCTTTTAAAAAATCATTTCATGGCCGTACTTCACTGGCCGTGGCAGCAACCGATAATCCTGCTATTGTAGCGCCGGTGAATGAAACAGATCAGGTTATTTTCCTGCCGTTTAATGATACGACTACTTTACAGGCCTGCTTTGACGCGCAGGGTAAAGAAATCGCTGCAGTGATTATAGAAGGTATCCAGGGTGTGGGCGGTATTAATGTAGCCAGTGATGAATTCCTGCAATTGATACGTTCACTTTGTAACGAACATGGTTCGGTATATATAGCAGATAGTGTACAATGTGGGTATGGTCGCAGTGGTAAATTTTTTGCTCATGATCATGCCGGTGTATATGCCGATATTTATTCCATGGCCAAAGGAATGGGTAATGGATTCCCCATTGGCGGTATCCTGATAGGACCTCATATCAGCCCCAAGCACGGCATGCTGGGCACTACTTTCGGTGGTAACCACCTGGCTTGTGCAGCAGCGTTGGCTGTATTGGAAGTAATGGAATCGGAAAACCTGATACAGCTGGCTGCTGATAATGGTGCTTACCTGATGCAGGAACTGAATAAAATAGAAGCTATTACCCATGTTCGAGGTAAGGGATTAATGATTGGTTTTGATGTGCCCGACGCTATTCGCGACCTGAAAAAGAAATTATTAAGCGAGTACCATATTTTTACTGGCGAAGCCAAGCCGAATGTTATCCGCCTGCTTCCATCACTCGCTATCAGTCGGCAGCAGATCAATGATTTTCTCGACGCTTTAAAGAAAGCCATCACATCCTAACGTTCAACCAACCCCAACATGAAACAATTTATTTCTGTAAACGATGTAGCTGATATCAGGGCACTTGTTGATCAGGCATTGTTGTATAAAGCGCAACCTTTTCTCGACAGACAGCTGGGTGCTGATAAGCGAATTGGATTATTATTCCTGAATCCGAGTCTGCGTACCCGTTTGAGCACGCAGGTGGCTGCCTCCAATCTGGGTATGGAAGCCGTGGTGTTTAATGTAGACAAGGAAGGTTGGGCGTTGGAGTTTGAAGAAGGCGCTATCATGAGCGGTAATACCGTAGAGCATATTAAAGATGCGGCACCCATACTGGGGCAATACTTTGATATACTGTGTATTCGTACATTTCCTTCTCTGAAAAACCGGGATGACGATTACAGTGAAATGTATATCAGTCAATTTATTAAATATGCCGGCGTGCCGGTGGTAAGTCTGGAAAGCGCTACCCTGCATCCGCTGCAATCCTTAACAGATCTTGTAACCATAACCGAATACCGAAAGGAACAGAAACACACACATAAACCCAAAATTGTATTAACCTGGGCCCCGCATGTAAAACCACTGCCGCAATGTGTGGCGAATAGTTTTTCGCAATGGATTAATGCATGGGGGGAGGCTGATTTTGTTATTACGCATCCGGCAGATTATGAGCTGGCAGAGCAGTTTACCAAAGGAGCAACCATTACCCATAACCAGGAGGAAGCGCTGAAGGAGGCTGATTTTGTGTATGTAAAAAACTGGAGTACGTATAATGACTATGGCAAGATTTATGAAAATGATCCATCCTGGATGTTAACAGAGGAAAAATTGAAAGAGAGTAACCAGGCCCGGGTTATGCATTGCCTGCCGGTGAGAAGAAATGTGGAATTAAGTGATGAAATACTGGATGGCCCTAATAGCCTGGTAACCCGTCAGGCAGGTAACCGTGTGTGGGCAGCGCAGGCTGTATTGAGTGCAATGTTGAAGCATCGATAAGCGTAACTGATCATGTTTGAGAAACTATATATCATAAAAATTGGCGGGAATATCATCGACGATCCTTCCCGCCTGACTGCATTCTTAGAAGAACTTGCACACCTGCCCGGAAAGAAAATACTCGTGCACGGAGGTGGCAAACTGGCTACTAAGGTGGCGGAAGGCATGGGTATACAGCAGCAGATGGTAGCCGGCCGGCGTATTACAGATGCGGAAACACTAAAAATTGTAACCATGGTTTATGCCGGTTACATCAATAAAAATATTGTGGCGCAATTGCAGCAGTTTGGATGTAATGCAATGGGTGTTACCGGAGCCGATGCCAATTGTATTCTGGCACATAAAAGGGTAGGCCAAGCCATTGACTATGGATTTGTCGGAGATGTGGATATGGTGAATACTGCTGCTTTTCATGTATGGCTTAATCAGGTAGACCTGCTGGTGGTAGCCCCTATCACTCATGATCAAAAAGGACTGTTACTCAACACCAATGCCGATACGATGGCACAGGAAATTGCCACCGCAATGAGTCGTTTATATGATACATCATTGATTTTTTCTTTTGAAAAAGCAGGCGTATTACTGAATGCTGATGATGAAACAACGGTTATTCCTGTTATTACCCCTGCGTATTATGAAACCCTGAAAGCGGAACAGAAAGTATTTGCCGGTATGATTCCCAAGCTGGATAATGCATTTGCAGCGGTTTCAAAAGGTGTAAGCAGGGTGATTATCGGGAAGGCAGAACAGCTTAACTTGCTGACCAGGAGTATGGCCGGCACCACTATTCAATCTGCATAAATCATGATTGTACAACCCAATGATACCATTATAGCTGATGCCATTGGATTATTGCAAGGGTTGATTCGGATTCCCTCTTTCAGTAAGGAAGAAGATCAAACTGCGGCACTGCTTGAACAGTTCTTTCACGATGCAAAGATACCCGTAAAGCGATTCCTGAATAATATATGGGCTGTTAACCAGTATTTTGATCCGGCTAAACCTACTTTGCTGCTCAATTCCCATCACGATACGGTAAAACCTAATAAAGGCTATACACTCGACCCCTTCAATCCAATTGTACAGGACGGTAAATTATATGGTTTAGGCAGTAATGATGCCGGCGGCTCCCTGGTTTCACTCATTGCGGTATTCCGGCATTATTATGACCGACCGGATCTGGCTTATAATCTGTTACTGGCAGCTACGGCCGAAGAAGAAATATCAGGAAAAAATGGGATTGAAATCCTGTTGAAAGAACTGCCCGACATCGATTGTGGTATTGTAGGAGAACCTACCCAAATGCAGATGGCAGTTGCGGAAAGGGGTTTGCTGGTGCTTGATGTACACGTTGAAGGGCGTGCCGGACATGCGGCGCGCGAAGAAGGTGAGAATGCTTTGTATAAAGCATTGGATGATATACAGTGGTTCCGGAATCACCAATTTGCGAAAGTGTCACCTTTACTTGGGCCCGTTAAAATGACGGTAACTGTTGTTGAAACAGATAACAAAGCGCATAATGTGGTACCTGCGCAATGCAAATTTGTGGTAGATGTACGGGTAAATGAGTGTTATCGTTTTGAAGAAATCATCGAAGAGATTCAGGCACATATCAAGGGTCAGGCAACACCGCGTAGTCTTCGTATGCGCTCAACATCCATTCCGGAAACACATCCGCTGATCGTGGCAGGGAAGTTGCTGGGCAGAACAACCTATGGGTCCCCTACTACTTCGGATAAAGCATTGATGCCCTTTGTGACATTAAAAATGGGCCCCGGCGACTCTGCCCGAAGCCATACAGCCGATGAGTATATTTATTTGAAAGAAATAGAAGAAGGTATCGCATTATACATAGCATTATTAAACCAGGTGCTTCATCCTGAAAAAACAAATAGATCATGAAACTCTGGCAAAAAAATATTCAGGTAGCCGACAGTGTAGAGAAATTTACAGTAGGCAGGGATAAAGAATTTGACCTGCAGCTGGCGCCTTTTGATGTACTGGGCTCCATGGCACATGCCCGTATGTTGGCTACTGTTGGATTGCTCACCGAGGCTGAAGCGGATGAATTGGTGAAGGCATTGCGTTCGATCTATGCGGAAGTAACCACCAATCCCGGGTTCAGCCTAGAAGATGGGGTGGAAGATATACACTCACAGGTAGAATTAATGTTAACCAGGGCCCTGGGCGATACCGGTAAAAAAATTCACAGTGCCAGAAGTCGAAACGACCAGGTGCTGGTGGATATCAAACTTTTTTTACGGGATGAACTGATGAAGCTGACAGGTTCTGTACAGGCATTTTTTACATTATTGCAGTCGCAAAGTGAAAAGTTCAAAACGCATTTGCTCCCCGGATATACACACTTACAGTTGGCCATGCCCTCTTCATTCGGACTTTGGTTTGGTGCTTATGCAGAAAGTCTGGTAGATGATATGCATACTTTACAGGGTGCCTGGCAGGTGGTGAATAAGAATCCCCTGGGATCAGCTGCCGGATATGGATCTTCTTTTCCGGTCAATCGCAGTCTTACTACCAGTTTACTGGGTTTCGAGAATCTGAATTATAATGTGGTGTATGCGCAGATGGGCAGGGGTAAGGCCGAACGGATTACGGCAATGGCGCTGGCAAACCTGGCAGATACCCTTGCAAAACTGAGCATGGATGCCTGTTTATACCTGAATCAGAATTTTGATTTCATCAGTTTCCCGCCAGAGCTCACAACAGGATCGAGCATTATGCCGCATAAGAAAAACCCGGATGTATTTGAACTGATACGATCACACTGTAACCGCATCAAAGCATTACCCAATGAGATCATGCTTATGACCACGAACCTGCCATCCGGGTATCATCGGGATTTACAATTGCTGAAAGAACATTTATTCCCGGCTTTTCAGACATTGCATGATTGCCTCGATATGGCATCGCTCATGCTGCGTTCTGTAGAGATCCGGCAGGATATCCTGGCAGACATCAAGTATCAGTATGCATTCAGCGTTGAAGCGGTGAATAAGCTGGTACTACAGGGTATTCCATTCCGGGATGCTTATAAGCAGGTTGGTTTATCCATAGAATCTGGCACATTTGCGTATGAAACCCAATTGCATCACACACATGAAGGCAGTATCGGAAACCTCTGTAATGCCGAAATAAATGGTATGATGGAGTCTGTACTGGCCGGTTTTGGCTTTCAGAAAGTAAAATCGGCACTGGATAATCTATTGAATGGTTAAAATGTGCAGACTGTAAAGCCATACTTTGGCCGTTAATGATATTTATTGTTGCTTTGAACGAGCAAAAAAGATCAAATGAAAAGAATTACACTTTCTATTGTAGGATTAGGGCTCATGGCCGGAGCGATTGCCCAGGTTAAAAAACCGGCAACAGCTGCAAAAGCGCCTGCCGCTAAAACAGCCAATACCCCCGGTTTATTCAAAAGTTCCAACGATAGCGCCAGCTATGCATTGGGAATACGGGTGGCCCAAAATCTGAAACAGCAGGGTTTTGATGGTATGAACGTGAACCTGCTTCAAAAAGCGCTGTCTGATGTACTGCAAAACAAGAAAATAGTATTACCGGAAGAGTTGCTCGATGGTTGTATCAATTCCTATGTAACAAAAGTATCGGAAGCTAAAATAGAGTCGGCCCGTAAAGCTGCCCGGGTATTCCTGGATGCCAATGCCAAAAAGCCTGGCGTGGTTACCCTGCCAAGCGGATTGCAATATGAAGTGATGAAGACAGGAGCCAGTGAAGAAAAGCCGAGCGCCACGGATCGTGTCAAGTGCCATTACCACGGAACCCTCACCGATGGAACGGTTTTTGAAAGCTCTGTACAAAGAGGTGAACCCGTGGTGTTTGCTGTAAATGGTGTAATCCAGGGATGGCAGGAAGCATTACAACTGATGACTGTTGGCAGCAAATGGAGATTATTTGTACCAGCCGATCTCGCTTACGGCGATAGATCACCCGGCCCCCAGATTCCTTCGGGCGCAACCCTGATATTTGAAGTAGAACTGATTGCCATAGAACATTAATCCTTTGTTCAGTAAAAAAGCCGGTATGGGAGCAAAACTCATATCGGCTTTTTTATTACTTTAACCTTCATTAACCTTTCCCCAAAGTTCATTAACCGCTAATCAGGGATCCCTCCGATACTTTTGAGCTACAAAACCAAGACTCATGTATCGCATGCTCACCCTGATCACCATTGTTTTACTCCCGTTTTGCTTACAGGCGCAAACCAAGCCCGTAGCCGTAAAAGGTACTGTTTATGATACGGCATCCAAAAAAGGACTGGCCTATGCAACGGTATCCGTGGTAAATACCAAAGATTCAACATTGGTTACGTTTACACGGGCCAATGCTGAAGGTTATTTTTCAATCCCAAGTCTGGACAAAGGCAGCTACCTGCTTTCCGCTTCCTATGTTGGCTTTGTGCCAGTTTGGAAAGAAATAGATATTAAGCCGGGTGAAACATTGGATATGGGTAACCTGGCCATGACCGATCTGGTACACGGATCCGATGTAACAGTAAATGCCCGCAGGGCCCCCGTAACCATTAATAACGATACGGTAGAATTTAATACCGAAAACTTTAAAACACAACCCAATGCAGTAGTAGAAGACCTGCTGAAGAAATTGCCGGGCGTAACGGTAGATAATGATGGTACTGTTCGGGTAAACGGACAAAAAATTAACCGCGTACTGGTCAACGGGAAAGAATTTTTTACAGGCGATCCTAAAATTGCAACTAAAAACCTGGATGCCAGTGCTGTGGATAAAGTACAGGTTTTCGATAAACGAAGCGATCGTGCTGAATTTACAGGTATTGATGATGGTAACAGCGAAAAAGCCATCAACCTGAAACTGAAAAAAGACAGAAATAAATCATTGTTCGGTCGGGTTACAGCTGGTGCGGGAAATAAAGAGCGATACGACGGACAAACCAATATCAATAAATTCAACGGAGATCAGCAGATGTCGCTCTTGGCCATGGGTAATAATACCAACCGGCAGGGCTTTAGCTTGAGTGATGTAATGAATTTTACCGGAGACCTTGCCCGCGGTATGCGTAATGGAGGTGGTATTACCATTCGCTCAGGTGGTAGCGATGATGGGTTGCCTGTAAGTGGTTTGGGACAGAATCAGCAGGGTGTTGCAAAAACCTATGCCGGTGGTCTGAACTATAATGACAACTGGAATAAGAAAAGTGATGTGAATACCAGCTTAATGTTAAGCGATATAGATCTGGCCACCAACCGGACTGTAACAAGACAAAATCTGTTACCCGGAAATAATTTTGATTATCTGGCCAACACCAATACGGCCCGCCGTGTGAAGCAACAAAGATGGAACGGCAGCATTGATCATAAATTCGACAGCCTTACTTCTTTGAAGTTTACACCCCAGATTACAGCGCAGCAAAACGATACACGCAGCTATAACAGTTATGTATCGAAAGATAATAAAGGTGTAACCCTGAATGATGGTTATAGCGATAATAAAACCCATTCTGAGGCATTAAACCTGGCTGGAACAGCGCTGTACCGTCAGCGTTTAAAAAAGAAGGGGAGAACCCTGTCTTCCACAGTGACTATTAATTATAACGATAGTAAGCAAACCGGGGATCTGCAAACCAGGAACACATTTTATGCTGCTGGTGTTCCGCTGCGTGATTCCATCACCAATCAGAAGAATAGCCGCAACGCCGTTACCCGAAACCTTGGCATGAATCTCGTGTATACAGAACCTATTGGTAAAAGGTCTTTACTTGAAATCAGCAGTTTTTATAATACCAATTCCGGCGAAAGCGATCGTGCCACATATGATTACAATGGAGCTTCCGGGAAATACGATAAGCTGAATACGGCTTTAACCAATAGTTTCTCCAGCAATTACAGTTATGGCGGAGGTAGCTTGAATTTCCGCTCCAATATGAAAAAACTGACCATGACTGTGGGTGCTTCTATGCAGTTTGCAAAACTGGAGAGTGTGAATAAGACCAATAATAATGTGGTGTCACAAAGCTTTACGGATTTGTTGCCCAATGCCATGCTACAGTATCGTATAGCTTCATCCAAGTCCCTGACACTTAATTATAATACTTCTACTACACAACCATCCACCAGTCAATTGCAGCCGGTAGCAGATGTCAGTGATCCGCTGTATACCTATACTGGCAATCCCAATTTAAAGCGGAGTTATGCCCAAAGTATCTCGTTGAATTATTTTGCAACCAATGTGTATACGCAACGCAATTTCTTTGCTTTCCTGTCGGCGAATATCACCAATAATGCTATTATTAACTCGGATGTGTTGCAGCCCAATGGTTCGCGGATCAGTATGCCTATTAATGCGAACGGACAGTACTTTTTGTTCGGAAGCATCAATGCCGGATTCCCCATCAAAAAAATAAAATCCCGTATAGATATAGGACTGGGTAGTAATCTTACCAATACCATTTCTTTCCTGAACGGTAAAAAGAATGAAATCAGGAATAGCAGTATCGGGCCTTCACTTACCTATAGCTTCAATAAAGATAACCTGATGGATGTGCAGGCTTCAGCAAGGTTGAACATCAGCAGGGCGCAATATTCGTTGCAATCGCAGTTGAACAGCAATTACCTGCAGCAAACCTATGGACTGGATATGAATAATTACCTGCCGCTGGGGCTGATACTGAATAATACATTTAACTATACGATTAATTCCGGCCGGGCCGATGGCTTCAATACCAGCGTACCATTCTGGAATGCATCTCTGGCTAAAAGTTTCCTGAAAAACAAACGGGCCGAAGTGAAATTGAGCGTATTTGACCTGCTCAATAAAAACGTAGGAATTTCCCGGAATGCCAATCAGAACTATATTGAAGATACCCGCTATAATGTTTTGCAACGTTATTTCCTGTTGAGCTTTACGCTGAGCCTGAATAAAAGCGGTAATGCATCAAGTGGACCACGCATGTTTGTTAGAACAATTGGAGGATAGCAGGCTTCCGTTGTTATTTTCTCATGATTTGCGCCCCGTTTGAATAAAACGGGGCGTTTTTGTACAATATCCTTCAGGGATGTTCGTCTTACTGGTAAGCACAATAATTATGTTTTATATCTTTTTAATTACCGGAATACTTGTCCTTTTTTTTCTGCTGTATATCCGTACACCGGCATTTGGCGCCATAGCCAGGGGTGAAAGACTGGCACGGATCAGGGCCTCTGCGCATTACCAGAATAACCGTTTTCAAAATCTGACTTATACGCCAGACCTTACGGAAGGGGTAAGGTATGGAACGGTTTTGTGGGAATTTATCTTCGGAAAAAGCAAAAGAGGGAGGCCCGGTCAGGTCCTGCCTGTTGTTAAAACAGATCTCCATGCCCTGCAACCCAAGGAACGGGTATTTGTTTGGCTGGGTCATTCGAGTTATTTTATGCAACTCGACGGGAAAAAAATATTGGTGGATCCGGTATTGAGCGGCAGCATTTCACCCTTACCAGGTACGGGTAAAAGTTTTCCTGGCACAGATCCTTATACCGCGGATGATCTGCCTGATATTGATTACTTATTCATTACCCACGATCATTGGGATCACCTCGACTATAAAACTGTCAGCGCATTGCGTAAGCGGGTGAAAAAAGTAATTACCGGGCTGGGTACGGGAGCACACCTGGAACGATGGGGTTTTCAGCCGGACCAGATCCTCGAAGGGGAATGGCATGACCGTTTTGATCTGCAGGACGGTTTTGAAGTAGTGCTGACTCCGGCAAGACATTTTTCCGGTCGCGGATTGAAAAGAAACCAGGTATTGTGGACTTCCTTTGTACTCTACAGCCCGTCGCAGTGTATTTACCTGGGTGGCGATAGCGGTTACGATACCCATTTTGCTGCTGTAGGAGAAGCCTATGGTCCTTTTCATCTGGCGATACTGGAATGTGGTCAATACGATAAAAACTGGAAGTATATTCACATGATGCCCGAAGAAGTGGCACAGGCAGCCAGAGACCTGAAAGCACAGCAATTATTACCTGTGCATTGGGGTAAATTTCAACTCGCCAACCATGCCTGGGACGAGCCGATCATGCGGCTTATTGTTCATTCCAGTCTTCAGCAAATACCCTTGCTTACCCCCAAAATAGGGGAGCCGGTAACATGGGGACAATACAATAAATTTGAACCCTGGTGGGAGGCATCAGCCAGCACAGGCAAACTGTGAGATTACGCATACCGAAAAACAGGTATTCTCCTCAAATAACACAAATTAGGTTCGCATTTCGCTATCATCGGATGGCATAGTTTTTATATTTGGGTCAGCCACTGTAAAATTCTATCATATGAAAACCAAATTATTATTTGTTTTTGCCTGTGCGTATATGTTGCAAACTGCCCACGCACAAAAGGAAATGCTAACCAAAGAAGAAACGGTTAACTATCTCAATAAAAAGTTTAAAGAAATTATTGGTTACTACCGAACACCTGTAGGTACCAGCGAAAGATTATATTTCTGGAGTTCAGAATTTGTCAATGATACTAAGGGCGTAAAGATTACAACACAGCGGAGTAATTATGTAAACTCGTCAGCCGGAGATCAGCAAAGTAATTATAACGTTAAATACAACTACACAACGTTTAACCCGGCACAGATATCATCTATTACGCTCGCTGCAGATCAATATTCTTCAGACCCGGTTGGTGTAATAACAATTACATTAACGGCACAAACGGCAATCGATATCCAAACCGCTAACGGATATGGTTATTACAGAACCCGAAACGACGGTAGTGTTTATTATTATGACTGGAAAGAAACAGATCGCAAACAGTACTACGTAAACCAGATAAGTATGCCTTACCTGAAATCGGATGGTACCAATTTCGACAAAATACGCAAGGCACTGGAACATTTACGTAACCTCGCCAAAGCAGAAGATGATCCTTTCGGTAAATAATATTCAAGGCATAGTCGCATGCAAAAATTAAAACAGCCCGTACTTTTCTTTTGTTTTATTGTGATGACAAGCATAGTGTATGCTCAGTCAACCGTTGGTATTGGAGAAGTCACTGCTATTGAATCAAAAGCCAAACGGATACTCGATAACCGGCAAAGGATCAGTCAGTATAAAGAACAACTTGCTTCCCTTGATTCTGCCTGGAAAGCCCGTATCCAGCGGATGCAGAATGAAATTAATGCCTTGTACAAAGAAATGGATGACTTGATCCGTGATATGAAAGTAGGTGCTAAATGCAGTCAGTGCGGTAAATACAAGTCTGAGTTTGAAAAACAGGGCATTGATTTCCAGAAACATTTGGGTGAAGTAAAGGGCTATGCCGTTCCGGCGCCTACTTCGGAGCTGGAAGCTACAAGGGCTTTGTATCGGGAAAAAATTGCCTATAAAAAAGTGCAGTTATTGGCTTTGCAAAAAGAAGATCCGGCAATTGCGGCTAAGAAAAAGCAGATCGATGATACGGAAAAAGATAACACATCGCTTTGTACAGAGATCACAGAACATAGTAAGCGTTATGACAAGCAAGTGTTTGCGGATGCTAAAAGCAAGCATGAATCCTGGGTGAATGAGTTGCTCAATTATGTTACTCCGGTGCTCATTGCCACCGATAAGATAACTATTTACAATGCCCGGATTGATGCTACTGAAGTGCAATTCCAGAAAGATGCGGCAGAAAAAAGAGAGGCATTGAAAAAGCAGAACGAGGAGAATCAGGCATTAAAAAATGATAAGATTGCGCGAAATAAACAACAGCTCGCAGAAGCCGAAGTTCAACTGGAACAACTGATTGATCCCCAAAAAGCCGCCAAAGGGGAGTATCAAAAAGAGTTGGGGGGTATTGAAACAGATTTGCGCATGCCTAAGCTGAAAGATAGTTTACGCGTACTGTTAACGGCGCGTAAAACGGAGATTCTTGCTGCAATAAAAAGACTTGATGGCGAAATCCTGTCAGCTAAAACCAGTTATGAGAATACAGCTAAAAAATTGCTGGCCGATAACAAAATACTTGACAGTGAAATATGGCAATTAAAAATCGGACTGCCTAAAGAGCAGGAGCTGGCTGTAGCTAAAATAAGGGCTGCTGCTGATGCCAGGATCAGGGAATTGAGGTTGTCGGTAACCAATGCCACATCGGAACGTGGACAGGCACAGAATGCATACAATGATCGCGTAGATCAGGTGCAAAAGAGGCAAACCGATTTGTATAACCTCATCGGTACGGAGAGCGGGCGAATGCTTACTGCCAGCCAACCAGTGAATTGTCCGGTATATAACCAGGCCAGGTCGGATGTGGGAGGTAACTGGAATCAGGTATTCCCCTGCGTACAGGCTGTAATTTCCCTGTCTAAACCCTACAGCTCGCATGTATTCAATGCATACTGTCCTTCTGCGTCAAATGCTTCTTATTTGTCGGGGTATAAGAGTTTCCTGCGTGGCCTGAATGTTGCGGATATGGAGGCGGTTCAGAAAACAACCAATAAGGGATGGCTGGAAGAACTTCTGAAATAGGATAAACAAAAGCCCGATCAATCAGACCGGGCTTTTTATTGGTAGTGTTAGGTTATTAATTGCCAAATCGAATATTGCGGCCGCCGCCCATATTTTGCATCTGTTGTTGCATCAGATCAGCGCGGAGTTTGTTGAATTCTACCTGTGTAATAATTTTCCCTTTTTTGGGTTCTTTCAATTCCTTCATGTCAACAGTTTTTTTCACTTCTATTGCGTTGTAAACGGTAGCACCATTGTCACTGTCGAGTTGCAGAATTAATCCGGGCAACTGACCGTTGTTATCGGGGCCAGCGGGACAGGCAATCGCTTCTGTATACCAGGCTACCACTTCAATCTCTTTCTGCTGGGGCGCATCGTTTTCTGTTGAATTGTTTACACTTATACCACTACCGCCTACAACCATGCGCCTAGCCGGGGCAATACTCACATTCATTTTGCGGGTAGCTTTCAAACAAGTATATCCCAGTATCTGCTTGGTTTCGCCGGTGAGTTTCCAGGGTAACTGGCGAATGGTGTCGATAATGAGATAATTCTTATCTGCCAGCTCAGCTGTTAGCACAGACTTGCTTTGGGATAAGTTTTTATACAGATCACCACCATCCGTATTGCCCCCAAAACGGAACATTACGCGGCCACCATTACCACCGGCAAACGGATCAGGTGCTTCGTCTTCCGGAAGCAGACGGAAAAGTGAAACGCTGTCACTAAACATCAGCATATGTTTGGATGTGCGGAATTCAGGTATCATGGCACGCATTTGCTCATCGGTAATGGTCCGATGTACGTTCACTTTTCTTTCATATACAACTGTTCCTTCTTTTAATTGGGCCATTGCAGAAATGCCGCCCAAAGAGAGCATCAGGGAGAAAAACACTTTTTTCATGTAAGATTTTTTACTTTGAGTGATATACAACTCCTTTGTCAGGGATTGAAGTCAAAGCTAAATGCGTACTGTGTTAAGCATTCTTGCACAAAGGTTAATTTAGGTTAATGAAAGGCTCGCAGGGTTGAAAGACCTGTTACCTTTGTATCCTACACATGAATAAACTACAACTTTCCAGGATATTGATGGCTTTGGCCATATTGCTGCTGGCAGCTTTTCAGGGCTACTGGCTGCGGAAGTTGTACCGTGATGAATACCAGAGTCTGAGCAAGGAAGTAGATGTGAGTTTCCGCGAAGCCATGAATAAGCTGCAGCTAAAACGCTTTGAAACGGATACGGCTTTGATTGGTAAAACGACCGGTGCTGTTACGGTTCGTACGAAATCTACAGATAAGACTAGTAAAACAATCAATGGTATAGCCATCAGACCTGTTGCTTCAGGTCAACCGGCCCGGGTTATTTATCGGAACCTGGGTCCTGACCAAACCCTGAGTCAGATTCCGGTAGATTCCATTGAATCGGTAACCGTACGCTCCGGTTTCAGTTTTAAAGGGGCGCCACCTCCCGGTTTAATTGAACTTATTCTGAAGCGAAAACAAGAACTGGGCGATTCTGCCAAATTCAGTATACGGGTTGATTCTTTTTTTACCAATACCCGTACGGATGATCACAAGGAAGCACCCAAAAGCAATTTTTTTACGTATAACCTGCAAATCAAGGATTCGGGTCAGGGACGGCATATGCGCGACAGTATGCTGAAAATTGCAGGCAGGATAATGCCGGGTGCCGTTGCCACTATTCGGCTCAAACCCAAACCCGACAGCAGCCGGTCAGCCAGAACAGACTCCGCAGTTATCGGTAAAAAAACAACACCGGCGGTTGACCGCATCTTTATCTCCCAACCACACCAGGAGCCATTGACAAACTCTCCCATTGTGGCTTTTCTGTCGAATAACAAAACTATTAATGATTCTATACCGGTTAAATCAGTAGACTCCGCTTACCGGTCGGAGCTGAATAAGTTGCATAAACAACTCAATTTTTCTATCCTGTTTAAATCTTATAAGGATAGTGGTATCCGGAACTGGAATATCAAACGAAACAGGGACAGTGTTGGTGGTGATGTGGTTACTTCAGAGTTTTTTGTTGGGTATAATACCCCCTATGCTTATCAGGCAAAATTTACCGGCACGAATAGCTATGTACTGCGACAAATGCAGATGCAAATTGGTGGTTCGGTATTGCTACTGCTGATTGTGATTGGTGCTTTTGTAATCATGTACCGGAATATGATGGCGCAGCAGCGACTGGCCAATATCAAAAACGATTTCATCAGTAATATCACCCATGAACTAAAAACTCCAATTGCTACTGTTGGAGTTGCTATTGAAGCATTACGGAATTTCAATGCCATACAAAGCCCGGAACGGACCCGGGAATACCTGGATATTTCTGCAGCGGAATTACAGCGACTGAGTCTGCTGGTGGATAAGGTATTAAAGCTTTCCATGTTTGAGAAAAAGCAGATTGAGCTGAACAAAGAGCCATTTGATCTGAAAGAACTGGTGCAAGAAACATTGCATGTGATGAAGTTACAGTTTGAAAAAAACAAAGCCAGTGTTCAGTTTGAAACTACCCCTGATAGTTTCATGATTGAAGCAGATAAGCTGCATATCACCAGTGTTATTTATAATCTGCTGGATAATGCCCTAAAATATTCTCCCGGCAAGCCCTCCATCCAGATCAGCCTGTCTGCCCGTGATAATCATACAGTAATACTTACGGTCAGGGACAATGGTATGGGTATAGCGTCGCAACACCAGCTCAAAATATTCGAGAAATTTTTCCGGGTGCCTACCGGTAATCAGCATAATATCAAAGGGTATGGGCTTGGATTAAGTTATGTGGCTGAAGTAGTGAAAAGTCACCATGGACATATCTCCGTACAAAGTCAGCCCGGTGAAGGGAGCAGTTTTGTAGTTGAACTTCCGGCCAGAAGTATATAATTTGTATTTTACAGTTAACAAAAAAGAGCAGTATGCCCATCAAAGTATTGTATGTAGAAGATGAGCTTTTCCTGGGGAAAATCGTAAAGGAAACCCTGGAAGGCAGGGGCTTTGATGTGGTTATGGAATCAGATGGAGCCGATGTGGTTCGTAGTTTTGAAGACGAACAACCGGATATCTGTATCCTGGATGTGATGTTGCCCAATAGAAGCGGCTTTGAACTGGCCAAAGATATCCGGGAATTAAATGATGATGTGCCCATTATTTTCCTGACAGCCAAAACGCAGACAGAAGATGTGGTACAAGGGTTTAAGCTGGGAGCGAACGATTATATCCGAAAGCCTTTCAGTATGGAGGAACTGATTGTTCGCATTGAGAATGCCCTGCGGGTTAAAAAGGAAGAAATCATAACAGTTACCGGCGACCTGCTGCAAATGGGTAAGTACCAGTTTCATATCAATAAGCAGGTACTAACTGGCCCGTCGGATGAGCGAAAACTATCTTACCGGGAGTCGGAACTGATTAAATACCTCTATCAGCATCGGAATAATGTGATCGACCGGCGCGATCTGCTGAATCATATCTGGGGAAACGATTCCTTTTTCAACAGCCGCAACCTGGATGTATATATTACCAAAATCCGGGGTTATCTGAAGGAAGATTCAAGCCTTGAAATCATTACCATCAAGGGTGTGGGTTATCGTTTTGTTGTATAATCCCCTGTCAGGCACGGGTTCGGGCCTGCGAGCGGGTATAACAGGCTCCGGGAATTCCCCCGCTTTCCTATCTTCGCAGTTCGAAACTGCCAGTCATGAATGAAAAATTTGTAACCCGTATCCGGGAAGAGCTTAACGAGATTGAATCTGCCGGTCTTTTTAAACGCGAAAGAATCATTACCAGTGAACAGGGCCCTGAAATAACCGTAAACGGTAAAACCGTATTGAATTTCTGTGCCAATAACTACCTCGGTCTGTCTTCACACCCCAAAGTAATAGAAGCGGCCCACAAAGCTATTGATACCCATGGATATGGTATGAGCAGTGTGCGTTTTATCTGTGGCACACAGGATATACATAAAGAACTGGAACAAAAAATTGCCGATTTTCTGGGTACTGAAGATACCATTTTATATGCCGCAGCTTTTGATGCCAATGGTGGTGTGTTCGAACCTTTGTTTAATGAACAGGATGCTATCATCAGCGATGCGTTGAATCATGCATCCATCATTGATGGTGTTCGTCTCTGTAAAGCGCAGCGGTTCCGTTATGAGCATAATAATATGGCCGATCTGGAAGCCAAACTGAAGGAAGCTGCCGGTTGCCGTTCCCGCATTATTGTAACGGATGGTTCATTCAGTATGGATGGTACTATTGCCCAACTGGATAAAATCTGTGACCTCGCCGACCAATATGACGCGATTGTAATGATTGATGAATGTCATTCTTCCGGTTTCCTGGGTAAAACAGGCCGCGGCACCCATGAATACCGTGGTGTGATGGGTCGTATTGATATTATCACCGGTACATTAGGCAAAGCCCTCGGTGGAGCCAGCGGAGGTTTTACTTCCGGCCGTAAAGAGATCATTGAAATGTTGCGCCAGCGCAGCCGTCCATACCTTTTCTCCAATACTGTAGCCCCATCTATTGTGGGTGCTTCTATTGCGGTACTGGATATGCTTACCGAAACCACAGCCTTGCGTGATCAGCTGGAATATAATACCCGCTACTTCCGTACAAAAATGACAGAAGCCGGATTTGATATTAAACCCGGCGATCACCCCATCGTACCCATCATGTTATATGAAGCTACCCTTGCCCAGGAATTTGCTGCCGGTTTGCTGGAGGAAGGTGTATATGTGATTGGATTCTTCTATCCGGTAGTAGCCAAAGGACAGGCACGTATACGTGTACAGCTTAGTGCGGCACATCGCCAGGAACACCTCGATAAAGCCATTGCAGCGTTCATTAAAGTGGGTAAAGCATTATCTGTATTGAAATAAAGTTATGATCATGAAGCATTCTCTCGCAACAATACGCGTTTTATTAACGGGCATCATTGTCAGCTTTTCCCTGCTGCCAGGTTGTTCTCCCAATAATGTAACTGTTGAAAACAGCTACAAACAATATTTTGATGCACATCAGCTGAGCGGAACTTTTGGCTTATATGATAATGGTACTGGTCAGTTTACCATTTATAACCTGGAGCGTTTCAAGGATTCTGCTTACCTGCCTGCTTCTACTTTTAAAATTGTGAATTCACTGATCGGACTGGAAACCGGCCGCATCAGTAATGAAAAAATGGTTATTAAATGGGATGGCGTGGTGCGTATTTTCCCGGGTGGCGATACGGCCAGCAGCTGGAATAAGGATCTTACCATGGAGGAAGCTTTTGCAGTATCGGCATTACCCTATTATCAGGAAGTGGCCCGCAGGATTGGCCGTGATACGATGCAGCATTGGTTGGATAGTTTGCAATATGGTAATAAAAAGATCGGTACTGCCGTTGATTCATTCTGGATCAACAATAGTCTGAAAATTACGCCCGACGAACAGATGGGCCTGGTGAAAAAACTGTATTTCGACCAGCTGCCGTTTCAGAAAAGAACGCAGGAAATTGTTAAAAAAGTAATGGTTCGGGAACAGAATGCCAATTATACCCTGGCTTATAAGACGGGACTGGGCTTTAAAGAGAATGGTAACCTGATTGGCTGGATCGTTGGCTGGATTGAAGAAAACAAACATCCGTATTTCTTTGTGCTGAATGCCGAAGGTCCCCATGATGCTAAAATGATGGATGCCAGGATTGATATCCTGCGTAAAATCCTCAAGAGCCAGGGCTTTTTTGAGGGAAAACGCTGATCACACCACTGGGTGAGAAAATATACCGGCTGGTCGGCCCGAAAGGGTGTCTGACCAGCTTTTTTATGCGCAGTAAGGGTAGCGGCTTAACAACCAATCTCCGTTTAATCTGTTACTTTTGTTATTCATTGTAAGATTATGCAATTATACTGTGATTCGCTTACCCGTTACAGCCGATTAAAGACCCGGGAGGTTAATATAGGCGGCCTGTTATTGGGTAATTTTCACCCGATACGGATGCAAACGATGACTACCACCGATACCATGGATACCCTGGCTACGGTGGAACAGAGCATTCGTTGCATTGAGGCTGGTGCAGAACTGGTTCGTATCACTGCTCCCAGCAAGAAAGAAGCGGAAAACCTGCTGCTCATCAAAAACGAATTGCGGAAACGCGGTTACCATACCCCACTGGTGGCGGATATTCATTTCACACCCAATGCCGCTGAAATAGCCGCACGCATTGTAGAAAAAGTAAGGGTGAATCCCGGCAATTATGTTGACAAGAAAAAATTTGAATTAATTGAGTATACCGATGCCGATTATGCCGAAGAAATAGACCGTATCCGGGATAAGTTCACGCCGCTGGTACGGATTTGTAAGGAAGCAGGAACAGCCATGCGCATTGGTACCAACCACGGATCGCTGAGCGACCGTATTATGAGTCGCTATGGCGATACGCCCATGGGTATGGTGGAAAGTGCTATGGAATTTCTGCGCATCTGTCGCTATGAAAGCTTTCACAATATTGTACTGAGCATGAAAGCCAGTAACCCACAGGTGATGGTACAGGCATACCGCTTACTCATACAGCAAATGGATGCTGAATTCGGGGAATGTTATCCCCTGCACCTGGGTGTTACCGAGGCCGGTGACGGGGAAGACGGACGGGTTAAAAGCGCAGCTGGTATCGGAACACTGCTGGAAGACGGTATTGGGGATACGGTTCGTGTGAGTCTGACAGAGGATCCCGAATTGGAAATACCGGTTTGTCGCGATCTGGTGAAAAGATATACATCCCCCCGAACAGGTTCAGCACCGATCCCTCCCATTGAAAAAGTGCCGTACAGTCCTTTCAGCTATCGCAGAAGAACAAGCTTTGAAGTACTGAATATGGGTGCTGGTCATGTGCCGGTTGTAGTGGCCGATCTCAGTCATCTTACCGAAATCACCCCCGCCAGCCTCCGGTCTGTTGGTTATAGCTACGATGCTGATACCGATAAATGGAATATCAGTGACACCGCAGCGGATTATGTATTTACAGCCAACCGTTTACTGGATTTTGCCCTGCCGGGTACCCTGCGAGTTATTGTGAATCCGGATACCTGGCAACAGGCACCTGATCAGGAAAAATATTGTCCCATTTTTGATATAAACAGTTATTCGTCGGCAACATCACGCAGTACAGCCATAAATTTTGTTATGCTGGATTGTTATAATGATGATAAAGCGGTGGATGCTTCCGGGCTTTCATTGTTGCGCAATGATCCAACTGCTGTGATCTGCCTGAGTTCAACCAATGAACATGCTATGCCCGCAGTACGTCGAATGTTTATGGAACTGATGCTGCAGGAAGTAAACAATCCGGTAATTATTATCGTAGACAGCCAATGGAAAACAACCGATGAACACCTGATTCATTATGCTACGGAAGCGGGAGCTTTGTTGCTGGATGGCTTTGGTGACGGGGTTTGTTTTGGTATGGGTAAAGCCAGTTATGCCGAACAAACGGCACATGGCACTACAACCACCAGCGGGCGTAACTACCTGGAGAACAGTAGTGTGGAACAATTCATCAACGCAACGGCTTTCAGTATCTTACAGGCAACCCGTACCAGAATTTCCAAAACAGAATATATATCCTGTCCGAGTTGTGGCAGAACCCTTTTTGATCTGCAGGAGACTACTGCTAAAATCCGTTCGGTAACACATCATTTGAAAGGTGTGAAAATTGCTATTATGGGTTGTATTGTAAATGGCCCCGGAGAAATGGCCGATGCAGATTTCGGATATGTGGGTAGTGGTGTCGGGAAAATTACCCTGTACAAAGGCAAGGAAGTGGTGAAGCGGAATGTGGCGAGTGAAGTGGCAGTGCAGGAACTCATTAATCTTTTAAAAGAGTATGATGCCTGGGTAGAACCGGCCTAAGGCAAAACAAAGGTATATGCAAACTGATTTTCTCGTTATCGGATCTGGTATTGCCGGACTTACTTATGCACTAAAGACTGCTCGTCATTATCCCGATAAGCAGGTTACGGTTATTACCAAAACACAGGCAGAAGAAACCAATACCAAATATGCACAGGGTGGTATTGCCGGTGTATGGGATGAAGCGAAAGACAGTTACGAAAAACATATTGAGGACACACTTATCGCAGGCGATGGATTGTGTAATGAACAGGTAGTGAATATTGTGGTAAAGGAAGGTCCGGAACGTATCCGTGAAATCATTGAATACGGAGCAAGATTTGATAAAGATGAGCAAGGTGCATATAGCCTGGGTAAAGAAGGCGGCCATAGCGAAAACCGTATCCTGCACCACAAAGATGTAACGGGTCGCGAAATAGAACGCGCTTTGCTGGATGAACTGTCGCGTACTGCCAATATCAGTCTCATCAATCATTGTTTTGTTGTAGATATTATTACCCAGCACCACCTGGGTTACCTGGTGACCAAATCAACAGCAGACATTACCTGTTATGGTGTATATGTGCTGAACCTTCATACCAATCAGATTGAAAAAATACTGGCACGCATCACTTTACTGGCAACAGGCGGATGCGGACAGGCTTATCGCAGCACCACCAATCCACGTATTGCCACCGGAGACGGTATTGCTATGGTATACCGGGCTAAGGGAAGGATTGAAAACATGGAATTCATTCAGTTTCATCCTACGGCATTGTTCGAACCGGGGGTTTCGCCCTCTTTTCTGATCACGGAAGCGGTGCGGGGCGATGGAGCTATTCTGCGTAACCGGAACGGAGAAGCATTTATGGAACGCTATGATGCCCGTAAAGACCTGGCCCCCCGCGATATCGTAGCAAGAGCTATTGATAGTGAAATGAAAACAACCGGTACCGAATATGTGTACCTCGATTGCAGGCATATGGACAGCGAGAAATTCCTGCAGCACTTTCCCAATATTTATGCAAAGTGTAAAAGCATGGGTATTGATGTCATGGAAAATATGATACCTGTGGCTCCGGCTGCACATTATAGCTGTGGCGGCATTAAAACCGATGAGTGGGGAAGAACATCTATTCGTCATTTATACGCCTGTGGAGAATGCGCCAGCACCGGCTTGCACGGCGCCAATCGCCTCGCCAGTAATAGTCTTCTTGAAGCCATGGTTTTCGGACATCGTTGTTATATCAACAGTATTGAATCCATACAGCAGATACAAACAGAACCATTGATCCCCGACTGGAAAGCAACCGGTACTTCCGAACCCCGCGAAATGATTCTGATTACCCAAAGCCTGAAAGAGCTGCAACAGATCATGAGCGATTACGTCGGTATCGTTCGTACCGATGTACGTTTGGAAAGGGCCATGAAAAGACTGGATCTGTTATATGCGGAAACAGAAGAATTGTATCGCTCAACCAAAGTATCACCTCAACTTTGTGAATTGCGCAATCTCATAACAGTAGGTTATCTTATCGTTAAAGGAGCACAGTTCAGGAAAGAAAGCCGCGGTTTGCATTACAATACAGATCACCGCGACAAGAGTGCAATTTTACAGAATACAGTTTTATAGTGAGTAACGAGGCGTGCATGCTCAAGTGTGATGCCAATCATATGGTCAACGTATGGTATGCAGGGAGCCGAAACTTATTTCATAATCGCTCGCGATCCCTGTTTTACTAAAGCATTTCCCTCAACCTTTTACCTCCAGCGCATCCCGTAAAGCATTTCCAAGCAGGTTAAAGGCCAATACCAGTAACATGATTGCGAGTCCGGGTGCCAGTGCCAGCATTGGATTGTGTGTGATGATGAAATTGTAGTTTTCCTTGATCATCAGACCCCAGCTGGGTTGGGGAGGTTGTACACCCACCCCCAGGAAACTCAAACCGGCTTCAATGACAATAGCAGATGCAAAATTGCTGGCAGCTATCACCAGTACAGGCCCCAGGATATTGGGTAGTATGTGTTTGAAAATGGTTCTGGTATGTGAGAAACCCAGTACGCGGGTGGCTTCCACATATTCCAGTTCCCGCACGGCTATCACCTGTCCGCGTACCAATCGGGCTACATTCACCCACATGGTTAAACCAACAGCAATAAAAACCTGCCAGAATCCTTTACCCAAAACCAGTGTGATGGCGAAAACAAGGAGCAGTGTAGGAATACTCCAGATAACATTAATAAACCACATGATCAGATCGTCTACCCATCCCTTGAAATAACCAGCCAGAGAACCAAGCACAATACCAATGGTAAGCGAAATCAGTACGGCAATCATACCCACCCCCAGGCTTACCCGAACACCAATGATTAGCCGGCTGAGAATATCCCTGCCAAACTTATCCGTGCCCAGGTAAAATGTTTGGGCAATGGTTGGATTAAGCTGATCGCAGTCTGTTTTACTAACTGCCGCTCTTTCGGTAATGGATTCATCTATGATACGTTCATATACCAGGCTGTCATTTTTTTCCATCACCGAGGCAACAGGAACAAACTGCCAGGTATCTTCTTTACCGGAAAGCAATTGCCTGAAAAAACCAGGTACGGGTGGGGTATGGTCGCGGCGGATTTTTAAAAGTGTAACCGAAAAGCCCGGTTTTTTGCTGCCTATTTCCGGAATCATCCGGTTGGCATCCGGAGAACCATCCGGGGCCAGCCAGTAACCGGCGACGGCGGTAAAAACACTCAAGCCGATGAGTATCAATGCGATAAGGCTGATGGGTTGGCGAAGCAACCTCCGAAGAAAGAGATTCGTATGATGGGGGGTAGACAAAACTGACTTTTTCTGCTGTTGATCACCGATACCAGGGGTCATTTGACCGAAAAGGTATGATTCTTGCTAAACGTTTAATGATAATATAAGTCTACAATATACAAGCAATTCCCATGAAAGGTGTTTTTAAATTCATTTTGGTAATCCTGGGACTGGTACTATTGCTAATTTATGCCTGGTGGCCCGAAGTGGGTAAACCCAGAACATCTTAGCCTGTTACCGAACGGTGCGTCCCTTCCATTGGTAGGTTCCAAATTTACCCAACCAACCTGCTACCACTGTGTATACAATATGCATGGGTTGCATAAAGGGGAAGTAAATCAATGTATTGCTCTTACCATAAAATCGGCTTACCGGTATCATGAAGCCCAGCTCAATCAGGGTTTTAATCAGCACCAATCCTACCCACTGCAATATATTCCCCGTCATCCACCAGCTTATAGGAAGCCAGATAAACAAAGCGGCATTCAGGAGATAAACCAATAACAGAATCCGGAAAACCTGTTTATCCTGGTAACGCTCGGCTTTACTGGCCCAGCGGATACGCTGGTTGATGAATGTTTTCCAGCCAGACATAGGTTGGGTACTTACAATGGTATCGGGATGAAAGAGATACCCCAATCCTTCCGGATACTGCTGTTTGATTTTATACATCAGCAACATATCATCACCACTGGCGAGATCATCAATACCCTGGAAGCCGTTTACAGACACAAATACATCTTTCCGGTAAGCGAGGTTGGCCCCGTTGCACATGGTATGATATCCTGCAGAAACCGCCGCAGCCGTAATACCTTGTAAACTCAGGAAATCCAATAATTGAAACAGGGATAAAAATCCGCCCTTGTGTGTAAACATAACCGGTGCCGCCACAAACACTTTTCCGCTTTGCTGTATATACTGGTCCAGTATGCGTAACCAGTTATCGGGAGATATGCAGTCGGCATCAGTAGTTACAATCCACTCCCCGCTACTCTGGCCAATGGCCATTTCCAGCGCTTTCTTTTTATAAGAATTGATATGCTGAAAGTCGGGATAATCGGCCAGGTTAATCAGTTTGATCTGCGGATAACGCGTTTGCAGGGCCATTACTTTATTCCCGGTATCATCTGTTGAATGATCATTGATGACAATGATTTCATACAGATGGGGCGGATAGTTTTGCTGGAGGATGGCATGCAGACAGCTTTCAATACAATCCGACTCATTCCTGGCTGGTATGATGATGGAAAAAAAATGATGTGGCCGGACTTCGGTACGGGTTTTAAAAACATGCAACCGGAGGAACCACTGCCGGTACTGCAGGATGAGTCCGCAATAAATGAATAATAATAGCAGCAGCAAAATCAATCCCGCAGTGTACATGCTGCAAAGAAAGCTAATAAATAAATGCCGCGGATGGCTTAGAGCCGGGATTGGCTCACAATGACTAACATCTCACGGATCAAAGTGAAATAATCGGATCGCATTAGCTGGTGACCGGTTGCTTCAATTCGTGTAGTCACTTTGGTTTCGAGCCCCCTGCTCAGGCGGGAAGCATTTTTGGACAGGATAATCCTGTCGTATTTGCCGAACAGCATTTGCACCTGGATGGGGTGGTTGTTGATATTTTTCCGCAGGGTTGTTATAGCGGGCCGGAAGCCCCGCATAGTGGTCCAGCGTTGATAGAGTATATGCCTTGCAGCAGCTTCTCCCAGGTAATACATCGCAAATTTGCGGATACCCGGCTGGAAAAATCCCAGGGCAACACCCAAGCGCATCAATCCAAATAACCAGGCCGGATGCTGCATGGTAAAGCGGAAAATCCTGTTGCCCAGCCAGGTCCGGGTGGCAATCCGTTGCCAGGGGTTGCGGTGTAATCCGTCCGGGGCAATCAATACCAGCCCTTTGATTTTATCCGGGATCATTTGCAGTAATTGCAGCGAAATCCTTCCGCCCATGCTATAGCCGAGCAGGCTGAAAGGCTGTGATCCGGCCAGGTTTTCCAGTATACCGGCCAGTTGTTCCGGTGGGAAGAAAAGCGGTCCCTGCCACAGGCTTTGGCCATGAAAAGGCATTTCCAGGGCGATGAGGGTATAGGTTGGTCCCAATACTTCCGCCAACTCGCTGAAACTCAAGCCTTCCTCACCATAGCCATGAAAAGCAAAAACCAGTTCCGGCCCCTGGCCAAAACGGTAATAATGCAATTGCCCGCCGGTTACGGAGATATACTGAGCAGCATTCAAATTTTAAGGATTTATTCTTGGCAATACCAAAGAAACGAATTTACTTTGATATTAGTTGCATAACTAACTATATGCCAAACAACCAATTTAAACGGGGCGAATTATACAGTGTCATCAATGGTATGGCATCAACGGCTGTGGCGCGGCGCCTGCAGAAAAATTTTCGGCAGGCAGGATTGGAAATCACCATTGAGCAATGGAGTGTATTGTATCATTTATGGAAGGAAGACTGTTTGAGTCAGCAGGAACTGTGTAACCGCACATTCCGTGATAAACCCAGTATTACCCGTTTGATTGACAACCTGGAAAAACAGAAACTGGTTAAACGAACTGCGTCCAAGGAAGATCGCCGGATTAACCTGGTATGTCTCACGGAAGCGGCCAGGCCATTGCAGGATTTAACCTTACAGCTGGCCAATCAAACCATGAGTGAGGCATTGGTGGGTGTGGGTAAGGAAGAAATTGAAACGGTTAAATCTGTTTTTCAGCGGGTATACGACAACCTCACCCTTGTGGGGGCGGATAAATAAAAGAGCGACTTAATTTTTCAAACATAAAACTTCCTGTTATGGAAACAACAAAGCAGGCCAAAGCCCTCCAGGGCGGTGAATGGATCATCCGGGAAAGTAATCCCGCGGAAACTTTTATCCCGGAAGATTTCAATGAAGAACAACAAATGGTGATGGACATGTGTGCGCAGTTCCTGGACACGGAAGTGTTGCCCATTGTTGAAAGAATTGATAAACTGGAACAGGGCCTCATGCCTTCCCTGCTCGTAAAAGCAGGGGAGCAGGGATTGCTTTCCACCTCCTTCCCCGAACAGTATGGCGGACTGGGTAAAGACTTTATCACGTCTACCATTGTTAACGAAGGACTGGGTGGCGGTCATTCTTTTTCAGTAGCCGTTGCAGCACATACCGGTATCGGCTCCCTGCCCATCCTGTATTTCGGAACCGAGGAACAGAAACAGAAATATATTCCCAAACTGGCCAGCGGTGAATGGAAGGGCGCTTATGGGTTAACAGAACCCAATAGTGGCAGCGATGCCCTGGGCGCTAAAACCACCGCCCGTTTGAGTGATGATGGTAAATACTATATCCTGAACGGACAGAAATGCTGGATCACCAATGGTGGCTTTGCAGATGTATATACCGTGTTTGCCAAAATTGATGGTGATAAATTCACCGGCTTTATCGTAGAGCGTGGATTTGAAGGATTTACCCAGGGACCCGAAGAACATAAAATGGGTATCAAGGGATCTTCAACCGTTCAGCTGTATTTCCAGGATTGTAAAGTGCCCGTTGAAAATTTACTGGGTGAAATCGGCCGTGGTCATATCATTGCCTTCAATATTCTCAACATTGGCCGTCTGAAACTCTGTGCAGCAGCGCTGGGTGGATCCAAGCGTGCAGCCAGTATTGCTATTCAATACGCCAAGACACGCGAACAGTTTAAACTGCCCATCGCCAAATTTGGTGCTATCCGACACAAAATGGCTGAAATGGCCATCCGTATGTGGGTTTGCGAATCGGCCCTGTATCGTTCTTCCAAATGGATTGATGATAAAGAGCACGAGCTCATGGAATCGGGTAAAAGTTTTGCCGATGCGCTCCTGGGTGCAGCGGAAGAATACGCCATTGAATGTGCCATGCTGAAAGTATTTGGCAGCGAAGTGCTGGATTATGTGGTGGATGAGGGCGTGCAAATTCATGGTGGTAATGGTTTCAGTGATGAATACCTGATTTCCAAAGCCTATCGCGACAGCCGTATCAATCGCATATACGAAGGAACCAATGAAATCAATCGACTGCTTACCGTAGATATGGTACTGAAACGCGCCATGAAAGGCAAACTGGATCTGATGGGACCTGCCATGGCTGTTCAGAAAGAACTGATGAGTATTCCGGATTTTGGATCGGAAGAAGAAGGTGCTTTTGCCAAAGAGCGTAAGTACATAGCCAACTTCAAAAAAGCCATCCTCATGGTTGCCGGTGCTGCTGTACAAAAACTGATGATGCAGCTGGATAAAGAACAGGAAGTATTAATGAATATCGCAGATATGGCTATTGAAGCCTATCATGCAGAAAGTGCTTTACTGCGGGTGATGAAACTGACCAGCCTGCGCGGCGAAGCAGCAACAGCACTGGAGACCGATATCATGCGTACCTATCTGTACGATGCCGCCGACCGAATCAATAAATCCGGTAAAGATGCCCTGAACAGTTTTGCCGATGGCGATGAACTGCGTATGATGCACATAGGACTCAAACGGTTTACCAAAGTAGACCCCTTTAACACCAAAGACGCCCGCAGACGTATTAGTGATAGACTGGTGGCCGACAATGGCTATAAAATCTGATAAAAATTCCTGTAAAATATTATCAGAATTCAGGAAGTTTTTACATATTTGAATCTGTTTTACGGTTGCTTGCTCAAACAAAGGTCTCATTACTTACCAGGTGATGAGGCCTTTTTGTTGGGGAAATACCTAACTTGTCGCAATGAAAATTGCATTACCCCTGCTGGCCATCTTGTTTTGTACCCATAGTCAAGCGCAAACCAATACGTATCCCGCCTGGTATGCGAGAACCACCGGTAAACTGCCGGCGCTGGCTTATGGCCTGGGTGAAGACCGGCTGGGCGGCGCTAAAATGGGTTATATCGATTCCAACGTCCTGCTACAGGTAATTGATACCGCCAGGGGTATGTACAAAGTAAAATTATCCGCTCAGCATACAGCCTATATTGAAAAGCCTTACCTGAGAGCAGATACCGCAACCCGGATGAAGGCCGCTTATACGACGGGCTCTTTCAGTGCCAAAGGCGATTCACTCTATGACTATGTAGGCATCAGTATGGAAGAAAAACTGCCCTACAAAACCTGGATGGAAATCAATCCCTCCCGTATTGTAGTAGATGTATACGGTGTACAGAGTAATACCAACTGGATCACCCAGCTGAGTAGTCTGAAAGAAGTGAAAAACCTGTATTATAACCAGGTTGAAGATGATGTGCTGCGGGTTACCATCGAACTCCAGCATCGGCAGCACTGGGGATACAGCATCAGCTATATCAATAAATCCCTGGTCCTTAAGATCAATCGTCAGCCTGAGAAACTGGATCTGCGCAACCTGCATATCGCTATTGATGCCGGGCATGGTGGTACCAATACAGGTGCATCAGGCACTGTTACCAAGGCTTCCGAAAAAGTACTCACGCTGCAATTCGCCAAAGCACTGGAACATTACCTGCAAAAACGGGGCGTTAAAAATATTACCATGACCCGCAACTACGATACCAGTTTCGACAATAAAGACCGGATACTCTGGTTGCAACAGCTGCGCCCGCATATACTCATCAGTCTGCACCTGAACTCCAGCGGCAATGCACAGGTAAAAGGAACCAGCACCTATTATAAACATATAGGGTTCAGGCCACTCACAACAGCCATACTGCGGAAAATGCTGGACCTGAAGCTGAATGAATTCGGAAATGTAGGGAGCTTCAACTTCGCATTGAACAGTCCCACCGAATTTCCCAATAGCCTGGTTGAAATTGCTTTTCTCAGTAATGCCGAAGATGAAGCCCGTATTGTGAACCCCAAATTCCATAACGATGTAGCCAAAAAAATATACCTGGGCATTACCGAATGGCTTAAATCCGTTCGCTGATGCTTCAGCATAAAAATAATACCATACAAAAGGCCCGGTGATTCACCGGGCCTTTTGTATGGTATCCTAATCCGGATCAATGTTTAATGAACCGGTCAAAGAATTCAATGGTACGCAACATCTGATCAATCCGCTGACGGTTATTGCCGCTTCTGGTTAATTCATGGGTGCCGCCGGGGTGACGAACATATTCCACCGTACGGCCCAGTACTTTCAGACTGCGGTAATACATTTCTCCCTGTATAACACCGGTGCGAAGGTCATTCTCACCATGGAAAATGATCAGGGGCGTTTGAACGTTCTGCACATAATTAATCGGCGATTCTCTTTCCAGAACAGCTTTCACTTTCTCCTCCCAGGGATAGCCGCCAAAATAGTTGGGTACCAGCCGCCAGGCATTGCCTTCACCAAAGAAGGTACGCAGATCATACACGCCTCTTTGGGCACAGGCCGCCTTGAAACGGTTATCATGGCCTACTATCCAGGCAACCAGGTAGCCTGCATAAGAACCACCGGTAACTGCCAGTCGGGCTGTATCAATATACCCTTCACCTACAGCCTTATCCAGATAAGTTAATACATCGGATGTAGGCCCGGTTCCCCAGTCATTGATATTACCACGCAGGAAATCCAGTCCATAACCACCGGATCCGCGGGGGTTGCCATATACCACTACATAACCCCTGGCTGCATAATACTGGAACTCATGCCACATGGAATTTTCACCGGGTCCCCACATGGCAGAAGGTCCGCCATGAATATTCAGGATGGCCGGATATTTTTTCCCGGGCTCATAATTATATGGTTTCATGATCCAGTATTCTACTGTCATGCCCTTTTCGTTTACAAAACTTCTTTTCTCCGGGAAACTCAGCTTTTTCTGCTGGAGCCAGCTGCTGTTGAAACTGCTGATTCTTTTTTCATTGGCTCCATTCGCATCGGTAGCATATAATTCGAAAGGATCAGCTACCATGGTTTTGGCATAGAGTATTTTGTTCTGGTGCAGGTCAAAACTGTTGATCCCCGCATCAGCAGCAGTTAGTGGTTCAACTTTTTTGCTTTTAATATCTGCCCGGAAAAGCGGCGCACCACCATTGCTTTGGGCTGTGAAATAAATGTATTGCTCATTTTCACTCCAGGTGATACCGGATTTGTTCCGGTCGAATGGAATATCTGTGATGGTTTTTGCGCCCCCATCCAATGGCATGATGGCCAGTGCGGGAATACTTACAAAAGAAGTGGTGCCATATTGAAAAGCCAGCCACTTGCCGGAAGGGGATACACGGGGACTATTGTAGCTTTTGCCACTCTCTCCCAATAATTTCTGCCAGTTATTACCATCCTTATCAACCAGGGAAATGGCAGATTCCAGTACACGGTCGGGGTGTTCTTTGGAATCCCTGTTGCCGCTGATGATCAGTTGTTTGCCATTGGGCAGGTAGTCGGCACTGCTGTACCGGTAGAACCCGCGTGTAATGGCTTTGGGACTGGCGCCGGGTTGTGCATCTACGATAAAGAAATGGGTGAAGCTCAGGTC
>JAACZQ010000046.1 GCA_009996675.1 Chitinophagaceae bacterium | reverse complement strand
CTTGCAGGAAATGGGATGATATGAATCACGACAGTATTATTTGTGTATGTGGTGCCGGAACCATGGGCAGTGGTATTGCCCAGGTAGCAGCCCAGGCGGGTTTTACGACCATACAGTTCGACCTGAATGCAGCAATGCTGGAGAAAAGCCGGGCAACCATTCATAAAAACCTCGATACACTGGTTGGTAAAGGAAAAATAAGCGCGGAAGAAAAAGCTGCCATCAGCAGCCGCTTATCCTTCACCCATCAGCCCGAAGACTGTCGCGCCCAGGTGGTTATTGAAGCCATCGTAGAAAAGCTGGAAGCCAAAACGCAATTGTTTACCACCATGGCTGCACTGAACGGTCCCGATTGTCTGCTGGCCACCAATACTTCTTCTATTGCCATTGGTACTATTGCTGCGTCTATTCCCCATCCGGAAAGAGTAGTGGGTATGCATTTCTTCAATCCGGCTCCACTGATGAAACTGGTGGAAGTAATACAGGGCCCCAACACCAGTGAAGCCATTGTTGCACAAACCCTGTCCCTCGCAAGGGTTATGGGTAAAACACCGGTACTGTGTAAAGATGCGCCTGGTTTTATTGTGAACCGGGTGGCACGTCATTATTACCTGGAAGCCATGCGTATGGTGGAACGGGGAGAAGCCGGTATAGAAAATATTGATGCTGTGATGGAAGCCGCTGGTTTTAAAATGGGACCTTTTAAGCTGATGGACCTGATTGGTATGGATATCAACTACGGGGTCAGTAATATTGTATGGGAAGCCCTGGGAAAACCGGAAAGATTACGCCCGTCTGATCTGCAACGCGATAAAGTAGCGGCCGGAGCGCTGGGTCGTAAAACCGGAAAAGGATTTTACCAATACCCCGCTCCCACCCAATAATCATACTTCATACACAACCTGCTGCCATTTATGAAAACAACCGCATTATTCCTCAGCCTGATCATCTGCTTCAGCGCCTGTAAACTCAGTAATACCAACCCTACCGGAGAAGACAACAAGGAACTGGCAGCTATGCTGAACAGTTATTACGAAGAAAGAATGGAGCTCTTTCCGGTGGAAGCAACCATCAATGGCGATAACCGTTATAACGACCGGTTCTATGCCGACTTTACCGACAGCTACCGCAGCAAACTCAAAACATTTTACAAACGTTATCAGACCTATCTCAGCAAATTTGAACGCGATTACCTTAACAGCAATGATCAGTTGAGTTATGATGTATTCAAACGGGAAATGAAGATCAACCTGGAAGCATTATCCTTTCAGGATAATTATATTCCGTTGAACCAGTTCCAGAGCATGCACCTGGTATTCGGACAGCTGGGTAGCGGCAGTGTGATACAGCCATTTAAAACGGTTACCGATTATGAAAACTGGCTCAGACGCGCATCGGCTTTTCCGGCTTATGCAGACAGTGCCATCCTGTATTTCCGTAAAGGCATGGCAGCGGGTTATGTATTACCCCGTGCATTGGTGGTAAAAATGATTCCGCAAATGCGGGCCATGATAACAGACGCACCGGCAGCCAATTTGTTTTATGGTCCCATCAACCAGATGCCTTCCACTTTCAGTGTGGCCGATCAGAAAAGGCTGGCAGCTGCTTATATCGATCTTATTCAGCACAAACTGCAACCGGCCTTTCAGCGCCTGGGCGATTTCCTGGAAAAAGAATACCTGCCCGTGGCACGCCTGACCACCGGCATAGAAGCCCTGCCCAAGGGGAAGGAATATTATGCATTCCTCATCCGGCAGCAAACCACCACGGATAAAACAGCCGATGAAATCTATGCAACCGGACTGGCAGAAGTAAAACGCATCCGCGAGCAGATGGAAATCGTAAAGCGATATGTGGGTTTTGAAGGCGATTTACCGGCCTTCTTCGAGTACATGAAAACCGACAAACGCTTCATGCCTTTTCATACTGCGCAGGAGATACTGAATGCATTTGCTGCCATCCAGAAAATCATAGAACCCAACCTGAAAAATATGTTTGGCAAAACGCCCAAAACGCCATTCGAGATCAGGCAAACAGAAGCTTTCCGTGCGGCCAGTGCCAGTGCAGAATACAACCAGGGCAGTGCCGACGGTACCCGCCCGGGTATATTCTACATTCCTATTGTAGACCCCACAACTTTTAATACCACCAGTGGCATGCAGAGTCTCTTCCTGCACGAAGCCATTCCGGGGCATCATTACCAGATCAGCCTGCAGCAGGAGAATACCAGGTTACCGGCTTTCAGAAGGTTTGGCGGCAACAATGCTTTTGCCGAAGGCTGGGCTTTGTATTGCGAAAGCCTGGGTAAGGAACTGGGTTTGTATACCGATCCCTACCAGTATATGGGAGCTTTGGGCGATGAAATACACCGCGCCATTCGTTTGGTGGTGGATGTGGCCATGCATACCGGAAAAATGAGTCGCGAAGAAGCCATTGCCTATATGATGAGCAATGAGCAGATCAGTGAAGAAGGTGCCGTGGCTGAAATTGAACGTTATATGGCCATTCCCGCACAGGCACTCGGTTATAAAATTGGCGCCTTGAAAATCCGGGAACTGAGAACCCGCTATCAGCAACAGCTGGGTGATCAGTTCAAACTAAAATCCTTCCACGACCAGATACTGAAAGATGGCAACCTGCCATTGGATGTGCTGGAGAAAAAAATGGATGCCTGGGCCGCTAAACAGCAATAAGCTGATTGAATGTTGAAACAAAAGCAAATAGTGTACCCTTAGCTTGCAACACACAGCTTCAACCTAGCCCCGGAGTCATAAAGACAAAGCTGCCTATCGGTTGCTGATCGAATACCAAGCGCAGACGGACCGTACACGGAGCGCTCACAACCGATGATTCAGCGCTTGTAACCGATCATTCATCGGTTACAACCGAGAACAACCGATAAACAACCGATTAAACAGCGCTTACGAGCGCTCCGTGTACGGTCCGTCTGCGGTTCGTGACCGATTAAACCCAGTAAACAACCGATTGATACAAGGTTTTGGGCCCATACAACCGATTAAGCTATGAATTTTTGAAGCAGACTTCAATGATTGTCATACCCTTAGCGAGCCTTGTACAAGGTATACAAGGTTTTTTGGGGTATTGGAGCAAGTAATTTTACCCAGCGCTCCCGGATAAGATTAATTGGTTGTGCAATGCTGTTATCGCAGTGGCAAATATTCCGGGTCGGAGACTGAATGATTAACTTTCAAAAAACAGTGGAAGATGATACGATACCTGCTCATAGCAACTACAGTTTTTTCCTGGGCCTGCACCCCAAAAGCCGGGGAAGGTGCTTTCACTGCCTGGATTGATCATTTGCTGACAGACAGTACCCATATCCGGTCCGGCAGTTTGCTGGCAGAACCTTTCAGCCAAAGAAACAATCAGCTTCCCGATATCATCTACCTATCACAGCACCAACTGTACTCCGGCCCGCGAGATCAGATTGTTAAACTGGTATTTGCCATCAAAGACTCACTAAGGGTCATATCATTACCGGAGGAAGAATTAAATCAACTGGTTCAAACCAACAAGATCAGCCAGGACACGGCGATCTTTCACCAAAAAAACCGGAATGTGCTGGGGCGTGTTTATATTAATCAGGTGTTCACCAGTACCAACCGCAATACGGTTTATATAGATCATGCTTATTCCGGACCACAGGGCAAATCCATATTCGCTGCGGTAACCGCGCTAAAGTTCAGCAATGGAAAATGGACAGTTACCCGAACCGAAGTGTATGAGATGAGTAATTAGCGTATCTATTTCCGATGGGTAATTATGGTGCCAGTCTTTCCCTTTTCCAGTTCCCGGCTTCGCGGGTAAAACGGAACCGGTCGTGCAAACGGCTGCTGCGACCCTGCCAGAATTCAATACACACAGGTAGTACACGATAACCACCCCAATGATCGGGCCGGGGTATGGGTTTACCGGCAAAAGCTTCTGTATACTTCGCTACATTGGTTTCAATAATCCTGCGGTTCTGAATCACCGCACTTTGCGGGGAAGCCCAGGCACCAATCTGACTGCCTTCGGGCCTTGACTGGAAATAAGCATCACTTTCTGCGGCGCTTACTTTTTCAACCGCTCCATCTATGCGAACCTGGCGCTCCAGTTCTTTCCAGAAAAACACCAAAGAAGCATGGGGATTTTCTACTAATTCCTTTGCCTTGTGGCTCTCATAATTGGTGAAAAAAACAAAACCCTTTTCGTCATACCCTTTCAGCAGCACAATACGTGCAGAAGGAATACCCGTTTTGGTAGCTGTTGCCAGGGTCATAGCATTCACTTCATCCACTTCACTGTTCAATGCTTCCTGCCACCAACGGCCGAATTGCTCAAAGGGATCGGCAGCTACATCCTGCTCACTGAGTGATTGCAACTTATAATCTTTCCGGATATCAGCTATAGACGACATAGTGGTACAGTTTATACCGCAAAGTTAGGAGATGCAGGGGGATTGTTTATGGTTTATGGTTTATGGTTTGTGGTTTGTGGTTTTTGGTTTGTGATTGGTTGGAGGTTATTAGTGAGTAGTCAGTAGTGAGTAGTGAGTAATTGGTATTATCCAACTCACTACTGACTACTCACGCTCTTATTTCCGATTTTCACACTTTCAAATATTCAAATTCCCCTATTCGGTTATCTCCGTTCTCTTCACCTCATGTTTTCCTGAGATAAAAGTATACACGGCAGGAATAACAAAAAGGGTAAGAATCAGGGAGAACATAATACCGCCTACAATTACAATACCCAGTGGCATACGGCTGGTAGCTGCCGCACCCAGGCTCAGGGCAATGGGCAGGGCACCTAGGGCTGTGGCCAGACTGGTCATGAGAATCGGACGTAAACGTTGTGCCGATGCTTCCAGTACTGCCTCCCGCTTGGGTAATCCGAATTCCCGTTTCTGGTTGGCAAATTCCACGATCAGGATACCGTTTTTGGTAACCAGACCAATCAGCATGATCATACCAATCTGTGAGAAGATATTCAGTGTTTGATTAAAGATCCAGAGGCTTAGCAAAGCACCTGCTAATGCCAGTGGTACAGTAATCATAATGGTAAACGGATCTTTAAAGCTTTCAAACTGTGCTGCCAGTACCAGGTAAATGAGGATCAGGGCCAGTCCGAATGCAAAAGAAGTATTCGAAGAACTTTCGGCATAGTCGCGCGATGCACCACCCAGTGCTGTCTGGAATGTTTCATCCAGCAAACGGTTGGCAATGGCCTGCATGGCTTTTACACCATCCCCAATGGTTTTACCTTCTGCCAGTGAAGCAGAAATGGTAGCTGCTTTAAAACGGTTATAGTGATAGAGGGTTGGCGGATTGGAATTTTCTTCCAGTTTCACCACCGCTGTTAAGGGAATATTTTCACCGCGGCTATTGCGTACATAGAGTTTGGAGATATCTCCCGGCTCCTGGCGGTTTTTCAGTTCTACCTGTGAGATAACCTGGTATTGTTTACCATTCATGATGAAATAAGCCAGGCGACGACCACTGAAGGCACTGGATACCACATCGGCCACATCGGAAATAGACAGGCCCAGGTCTTTGGCCTTGATGCGGTCGATGGTCATTTGCAGTTCCGGCTTATTGAATTTCAGGTTCACATCCACATTCTGGAAGGTTTTGTCCTTCCGGGCCTCTTCCAGGAATTGCGGGATCACTGTTTTGATCTTTTCAAAATCCAGGTTCTGCAAAATCATCTGCACCGGTAATGAGCCACGGGAGCCCAATCCAACAGAGATGGTTTGTTCTTCAACCGGGAAGATACGGGCATTATTAAACTGCGGGAGTTTTTTACTGATGGCTTTGGCAATTTCACTCTGACTACGGGTGCGCTGATCGGGGTCTACAAAAGCAATACGTGCGGTACCGCTGTTTACACCACCGCCACCACCAAAACCGGGAACAGCAGCAAATACAAATGATTTTTCGGGAATAGAATCTGACAGGTAGTTGATGAGTTTATTACCCACATCCACCATATAGTTATAACTCGCTCCTTCGGGGCCCGACATCTGGAAACGAACACTGCTTCTGTCTTCCAGCGGTGCCAATTCACTTTGCAGGTTACTGCCTACATAATAAATGGCTCCCAGGCTCAGCAATACAATTAACCAGGCTACCCAGCGTATGCGCAGGAATCCCGCCAGTAAACGCTTATAGCCATTTTCCATACCGCGGAAAAAGGGTTCTGTCATTTCATAGAACCTTCCGTGACTGGCATCTTTTTTATTCAGGTAAACGTTCAGTACCGGTGTAATGGTTAATGATACGAATGCCGATACCAGTACCGCAGCCGCTACCACAATACCAAATTCGCGGAACAGGCTTCCCACAAAACCCTGCAGGAAGATCACCGGCAGGAATACCACGGCCAGGGTAATGGAAGTAGAGATAACTGCAAAGAATATTTCCTTACTGCCCTCCAGTGCTGCCCTGCGTATGGGCAAGCCTTCTTCCAGCTTACGGAATATATTTTCGGTAACCACAATACCATCATCCACCACCAGCCCCGTGGCCAGCACAATACCCAGCAATGTGAGTACATTGATGGAGAACCCGGCGATATACATGATGAAGAATGTGGCAATCAGCGAAATGGGAATATCAATCAAGGGACGGATAGCGATCAGCCAGTTGCGGAAGAAGAAAAAGATCACCAGTACCACCAGACTGAATGAAATCAGTAGGGTTTCTTCCACTTCCTCAATGGAACGACGGATGTTCTTGGTTTGATCAATTAAGGTAGTCAGTTCAAAATCACCTTTCTGGCTTTTCTGTATATCATCAATCCTTTTATAAAATTCATCGGCTATCTTAATATAGTTGGCACCCGGTTGGGGAATGATGGCCAGTCCCACCGCATTAACACCGTTGAGCCGCCAGCTGAACTCATCCTGTTCCGGGCCGATCTCTACTTTGGCTACATCACCAAGACGGATAATACCATTGGCATCTTCATAAATAATCAGGTCGCGGAATTCCTTCTCCGTTTGCAGTCGCCCCAATGCCCGGATGGTCATTTCCGTATTCTCCCCATAAATCTTACCCGACGGAATTTCTACGTTCTCCCTGTTCAATGCATTGCGCAGGTCTGTGAACGTAACATTATAGGCATTCAGTTTATCCGGATCTACCCAAATGCGCATAGACGGACGTTTTTGTCCGAGTATATTTACCGCACTCACTTCCGGAATGGTTTGCAAGCGTTCTACCAGTACGTTTTCTGCATAGTCACTCAACTCCATCAGTCCCTTCGTACGGCTCTGTACTGCCATCAGTACAATGAAGTCGCTGTTGGCATCGGCCTTACTCACTACGGGTGGTGCATCTATATCCTGTGGCAGGTTACGAACGGCCTGGCTTACTTTATCGCGCACGTCGTTGGCGGCGGCTTCCAGGTCTTCATTGATATTGAACTCTACAGTGATATTACTGGACCCGTTGGAGCTGGAGGATGTAATGGTTCTGATACCGGGAATACCATTAATGGATTTTTCCAGGGGTTCGGTAATCTGGCTTTCAATAATATCGGAGTTGGCACCGGCATAGGCGGTACGAACGTTTACGATGGGCGGATCAATGGCCGGGTATTCACGTACCGACAAAAAAGAATAACCAACCACACCAAACAGCACGATGAGGATATTCATCACCGTTGCCAGAATGGGGCGTTTTAACGAGAGTTCTGAAATGTTCATGATAATTCGCTTCGGTTAACAGGCAATACACCCGGACTTATTGGGCTCCGGTAAAATCCGACAATTGTTTAACGCTTCTGACTTTTACGGACGCATTGGGTTTTACAAATAATACACCCGATACGGCAACGCTATCTCCCACACTTAATCCTTTCACTACTTCTGCGGCACCAGCTACGCGGAGACCGGTTTCGATATCCACCAGTTTGCCCTTCCCGTCTTTCACCACCACTACTTTCTTCGCTTTGGCATCGGGAATAATGGCATTGGTTGGGATCAGTATGCTGTTAGCGCCACCGGCTGCTTCGAGGAATACTTTTACAAAGGCCCCGGCATTGGCAAAACCACCGTCCAGTACGGCACGCACTTTCAGGTTGCGGGTTGTGGCATTGATCTGGGGCTCGGTTGCTATAATGGTTGCTTTGCGTTTCTGATCGCTGCCGGAAGTTTGTATGGTTACTGCTTTACCGCGCTGTATGAGGCCCGCATATACTTCCGGAACAGAAAAATCGATCTTCAACTTTCCTGTTTCCTGTATACTGGCCAGTACGGTTGCCGGTGTTACATAGGCACCGGGACTAACCATCCGCAAACCCAGCACACCATTGAAAGGCGCTTTCAGTACGGTTTTATCGAGCTGTGCCTGTATAATATCCAGATCGGCTTTCAGGGTATTTACCTGGTTTAAGACTGCATCATAATCGGCCTGGTTGATACCGTTGATCGACAACAGTTTCCGCAAGCGCTCTTCATTCTTCTGCGCCAGTTCCAGCTGTACCAGTGTTTTTTTCTTGGTTGCCTGCAGATCTGCATCGTTGATACGCGCCAGCACGGTACCGGCCTGTACAGCATTTCCTTCGGGCAGGTTCAGATAGGTAAGGCGACCACTTACTTCCACCTGCAGATTGGTTTGTTCATTTGCCACCACTGTACCATTCACTTCCACTGTATTGGAAACAGCAGATTTACCGGCAATGATTACATCTACAATAGTCGCTTGTGAAGCGCCGCCACCCGGACCACCGCCAGGTTTTTGCTTGGATTCTTCTTTTTTGCTTTTACAGGCCGTGATCATCACAAGGGCCAGGAGAGGGAAGTACAGTCGTTTCAAAAGTTTCTTATTTAAAGCCTTTAAAGATAGAATTTATTTATCACCTGTTGGGTAACACTGGATGAATGGCCAGGGTTCAAAAATAATCCGGTATACTGCTTTTTTGCCCTTGTTTGCCTTTCATCGGGCTGTTTATCGGTCAACACCCTTTTTTATTCGTCGAATTTCAATTTCCGGGGTGTTGCTGCTTTCCGGCCAATGACCCAGTCGGCCTGGGTATACTGCTGAAAACTGAGATTATATTTCAGGTGCAGCTGTCTGCCATTGATATTCAGTAAGGCACCGGCGCCCGGCATACTGCCTTCCGATTTACAGCGTATGGTAAGATTATTCCAGGTCTGCTCCTGCAGGTTTACCCGAAACAGGAATGGTTTTTTGCCGGGTACCACATTGTCATCCAGCAAACGTCCGTTGAGCCAGATACTCAGGGTATCATGATCTGCTATACCATTATCCAGGAGGCTGGCATCCACAGAAAATCCCTCTGTAACCAGGGTATCCATCACTTGTTGGGGGCTGGGGAATTTATGCAGGTCTATGCTATCCGGATTCAGTTTGCGGTCGTTCAGGTAATCGTACAGGAGTTCCGGGTTCATGTTTACGGACGGATCGGAATAACGCATCAGGAAATAGCCCAGGCTGTTTCCGCCAAAGGGATTTTCCCAGATACCCTTGAAACGGGTACCCGAATCTGTTTGTATAAAACTGCCCCGCATATCAAACAGGTCTGCTGTGCGCTCGGTTTCATTGACCAGCAGTCTTTTGGCTTTGAAGTGATACTGATGCTGTTCTTTGGGTGTGGGGCGAACATAGAATTCATACATCGTAATGACACGTCCGCCGCTTCCATAGGAAGTGAGTTGTGCCAGCATCTGGTCGTCTACCTGAATAATATCCATCCGTGCAGCGCTGCTGGATCGGCCAAAATAGGCATCGGCCATACTGCTGCTGATGGGTGGTGTACCCAATCCCACACCCCTGGTAACATCGATACCGCGGTTATTGAGGGTATTTACGGTAAGATTGGTAAAGAAAACGGGGATAAAGCCACCGGGTGCTACGGTAATACGTCCTTCCCATACACCGGTGCGGTCCTGTGCCAACGAGCCCAGGGAGCAGGAAACCAGCAACAGCAAACCAAGCCATCGTTTCATAACGGTAAGATAAACTAATCGTCACGCCGACGCAAACCGCCCTTCCAATTATATTTCAGGGAACGGTATTGTTCCAGGCATTTCCCGATATAATAACCCAGTTCCAGGTCATTCATCTGCTGCAGTATCTCATAATCAGGCCGGTAGCGAACCATAAAACTATCCAGTTCCGGCGATTGCAGGAAAGTGATTTTGCGAACAAATGCTTTGCTGAATCGTCGGTTGATATAAGCATCCTGTTCCTGTTCCAGTAATCGTTTCTGCAAAAACAACAGGTTCTGGTTTCGTTTGGTCCGGAACATGTTAATCAACTCCACCAAATCAAAACCTACTGTTAGTCCGCCCGGATTATAATTGGGATTATTACTCAGCCGTATGCCCGGTTTTTTGAAATCAAAAATCTTGGCATAGTCTTTCCGGTTCTGTATGGAATCGTATTTATAATAATTGTTCCGCACTTTTACTTCGGGCAGATCGGTTGCCCGGATATGGATCATGACATTGAAATTATCGGTATTACTGATCGTATCTACCGGGTATTTCATGGTGGATTTGCCAATCAGGGAAAACCAGATAGAATCTTTTTTGAGTACGGTAATGAGGTAGTGGCCCAGGGAGTCTGTAATGGTACCGCGGCCCGAACTGCTCATCACCGCTACTGCCTCCAGCGGGCGACGTGCCGTAATATCGTATACATTACCCGATATGGTTATAAACTGTGCCTGTACTTTCCAACAGCAGCCAGCCAGCAATATGAAGAGGATAACAGGTAGCTTTTTTCTCAAATCCCGGAATTGAGCTGTAATATTAATTCAGTAACAGCACACAACAAGCAGCCGAAACTGAATTAACGAGGCTTTTACAGAACTGCTTAAAACTTTACATCAATAATATAGGGTAGCATGGTTCGCCAGGTTGGCCAATCGTGTTTGATATCTGCCCCCCAGATATCGAGATCGTACCAGATGCCTTTATTATATAGGATACTCGCAAACCGACGGGAAGCTTCGGGGTCCTCATAAGCTCCGCTACCGGTATAGATATGTATATGGTGACTGGCTTTGATTTTATCGAGGTACCAGGCATCATCCAGTGTTGGCATATAATGCGCAGGGCTGTTGTAAAACACCTGTTCATCCCAAAAGCCTTTGCTGTATTCGGTAAGATCATAGACGCCGCTCATACTGATGGCTCCGTTGATGATATCGGGTCTTTTGAGGAAAAGATTCATGGCATGCAGTGCACCAAAAGACGCACCACAGGTATAAATCATGGTTTCATTGCTGGTATGTGTTCGGATAAAGGGCACTACCTCATTAAACACATATTCATTGAACTGGTTATGACGGATGGCTTTATGGGAGGGTTCCATCTCATCATTCATCCAGCTTTCCCGGTTCATGCTATCAATAGAGAATACCCGGAGTTTACCCGCATTGATATAGGGAGAAAGGGCATCAATCAGCTGAAATCGTTCATACTCCAGGTAATCGGCCGCAGCTGTAGGTATCAGTAAAAGGGCAAAACCATAGTGACCATAAGCTACAATGGGCATTTCTTTGCCAAGTGCAGGGCTGTACCAGGATGATAAATGTCGTTCCATACAAAGGATTTAGCGGCCAGGATAAGCGCTATTCAATACAATTCTTTTTTATCTCTTTCCAAAGATCCCTGTAACACTGGGCTGCATAACTACTGGGAGCAAATGTTTCGAGTGGTGCTTCGTGTAAACCCATTTTCTCTACATCGCTGAGATAGGGTATATAGCTCTTCAGGAATATTTTATCCTTATAGAAACTCGTCATCACTTCATGATGCAGGTTTTTCCGGTGGTCTACCATACTAAAGAAGCACTTGAGTTTGGACCGGTCGAAATCGTTCTCCCTGAAATAAGCATCCACCGTTTCATAGGAGCGGATCGAGAGTGTGGTTGGTATATTGGGCATGAGTATCCAGTCGGCCGAAGTAAAAATGGCATCATGCAACACCGAAATACCCGGGGGGCAATCCAGCAGCACAATATCATAGTCCTTTTTCAACGGTGTTAACAGGGATAACAGTTTTTTCCGCGACTGCTTCATGTCGTGCAGCAGGATATCGGCATGCCTTGCAGAAATATCAGCCGCAATCACATGCAGGTTTTCATGTGCGGTTGGCTGAATGGCATCTGATAATTCCATTTCACTGCTGAGCAGTTTGCGGGATTCATTTTTAACGGTAGAGCTGGCGCCCAGGTAAAACGATGCTGAACCCTGTGGATCGAGATCCCAGACCAGTGTTTTGTATCCTTCTTTGGCTGCCAGGTAAGCAAGGTTGATGGAGGAGGCCGTTTTGCCTACGCCGCCCTTGAGGTTGTAGATTGCTAACGTGACCATCCTCTAATATACATTATTTTTGATAACAGCCGGACCGGTATCAAACCAGCCAGCCGAGGAGCAGGCATCCGAGTACAATCACGGGGGCAGGTAAACGGTTCAGCCGCAAGAGCAGGAAAGTTGCGGCTATGATTAAGATATCCCAGACGGCAATAAGCCGGCCTTCAAACAAGGAAATCAGTATCGTATCCTTCATGAGGTAAAATGTGGCGCCCGTCATAATACCCACCACAGCCGCATTAATACCTTCTAAAGACCTGAAAATAACGGCATAACGCTTTAAATTATTCCATACAGGAAAAAAGAAAAGCACCAGCAGGGCACTGGGCAGGAAAATAGCCACCGACCCGATGGCACAGCCCAGCAGCTGCCACCAGGGTCCATCATTGCGCAATACCATTCCACCCGTAAAAGCGCCGATGGAGAAAACGGGTCCCGGTATCGCCCGCACAATTCCCGACCCGGTTAAAAATTCTTCCCGTTCCATACGCAGTACCTGCCGCCCCGAAGATTGTATGCGTTTGGTGGTTGGTCGGGTTACATACTGTTCATACATCAGCGGCATAAGTACATCCCCACCACCAAAAACCAGGCTTCCGAAGCGGTAAGCATTCTCAAAGAGGTTGATGGCTTTGCGATTCTCCCAGTTATTTCGGGTAGCGGTTTCCGACAGGTAACCGGCCGATCCGAACAGGGCAAAAAAGATGAGCAGGTTACCCCATTTGATTTTTTTGGGCGGTGCACCTTTCTGTGGAATACGTTTATCACTGAAGTTGGTAGCAATACCCGCTGCCACAATCAGTCCCGGAAATATCCAGGGTGTTTTGAATAGCAGAAATGTTGCCATGGCGGCTACCGACATAATTACCCTGGTAATGGTATTATGTACGGCCATTCCAAAAATGCGGTAGGCAGAATAGGCCAGGAATCCGATGGCCATGGGTTGGATAAAGCGGAAAACTTTGGGTTGAACAGATTTATTATCGAAATACTCCAGCAGGAACGACAAACCACCCATGAGGGTGCAGGCCGGGGTGATCCAGATCAGCAGGGTAATAATGGCCAGTGGCAATCCGCCCCGCTTATATCCGATGAGGGTAAGTGTTTGGGTGGAAGAAGCCCCGGGTAAAAGCTGACAAAAAGCATTGTATTCCATCAGCTCCGTCTCGGTTATATCGCGGCGTTGCTGCACAAAAGTCTTCATCATCATACCCAGATGCCCCTGCGGTCCGCCAAAAGCGGTGAGGCTATGCCATAACACGGCCCGCAGGAATGGAATATGTCGCAGCAGTATCAATGGTTAGGGATGAGCGTATTTGGAAAGTTAAACAAACTGGCGGAAACAGCATTCGTTACCGCCAATTTGATGGTTATTTTTCGCTCGGGATTGTTTTGCTGGTTGCGATCCGGATTATTTTTTCAATCCGATCTCGCGCAGTCTTTCATCCAGGTATTCTCCGGCCGTAGCATCGGGATAAGCTTTGGGATGTTGCGCATCGATACAGCTTTCCAGGCAGGCCAGACTCATTTCACTGCGCGGGTGCAGGAAGAAAGGCATGGAAAAACGGCTGGTATGCCACAGCTCTCGGGGCGGATTCACCACGCGGTGTGTGGTACTGCGTAATCTGTTATTGGTTAAACGCTGCAACATATCACCCACATTCACCACAATCTGTTCGGGCAGGGAAGTTACATTCACCCATTCGCCCTGTTTGGTGAGGATTTGCAATCCATCGGCAGAAGCACCTACCAGCAGCGTTATGAGATTGATGTCTTCATGCTGTTCGGCACGGATCGCGCTCTTAGGTTCATGTGTAATGGGCGGATAGTGTATACAACGCAGGATGGAGTTTCCATTATGGACAAAGGGGTCAAAATAATGCTCATCCAGTCCCAGGTACAAAGCAATGGCCTGTAACAAAGAACGGCCACTGGTTTCAAAACTGCGATAGGCTTTGAAGAGGGTATCGTTGAGGCCGTTGATTTCGCTTACCTGTACATTATCGGGATACTCTTCTTTGATGGGGTCTTTGTCCTCTACAATCTGACCATACTGGAAGAATTCTTTCAGATCCGGCGCTTCGCTGCCTTTGGCATGTTCACGGCCGAAACTGGTATATCCACGCTGTCCGGCTAAACCGGGGATCTCGTATTGCAGTTTTTTGTCGAGCGGCAGGGAGAAAAATTGTTGTACTTGTTCGTACTGACTGGCAATCAGGTTATCGGGTATACCGTGGTTTTTCACAGCTACAAAACCCACTTCTTCATAAGCCTTACCCAGTTGTTGAACAAAAGCCGATTTACGTGCGGGATCGCCGCTTAAAAAATCAGACAGGTCTACTACAGGAATAGCCATAATGTTAAGATTTTACAGATGAATCAATAAAATCGGTCTAAAACCGTCTGGAAAAGTACAAAACTAGTTCGAATTGAACGATATTGTAGATAAGCTGTTCGGGCGCTACTATTTTATTAACTTTAGCTATGCGGTTAAGCTTATGGGTTTTTACAGGAATCTGCCTGTTGGTGGGTAACAGTTGTGCCACCAATTACCATAAACTGTCGGGCAATTATCATATCCCGGGTGATGCAGCCCAACCCGATTACAGCAATCTTGATTTCTGGGCCGCCCACCCTGCCAAAAAAGATCCTTCCGACAGTATCCCCAGGCCCTTACGCCGCCAGTTGCAGGATACAGCGGATGCCGATGTATTTTTTATTCACCCCACCACCTATACCGAAAAAGAAAAGAGCCTGGGCTGGAATGCACCGGTCAGTGATGCTGTATTGGCTGCCAAAACGGATTACAGTACCATTTTATTCCAGGCCAGTGCTTTTAATGCCGCGGGAAGAATTTTTGCGCCCCGCTACCGGCAGGCCAACCTGGATGCCTATTTCCCGAAAAATGCCGCCGATACCAATCATGCACTCGCCGCTTTTGATACAGCTTATGCCGATGTAAAAGCGGCATTCCTGTATTATCTCGAACACGAGAACAAGGGCCGTCCCATCTTAATTGCCGCACATAGTCAGGGTAGCACCCATGGTAAACGATTGCTCAAAGAATTTTTCGATGGTAAACCATTACAGCAACAGCTGGTAGCTGCCTATCTGGTGGGTATGGCCGTGGAGCCCGACTGGTTCAGCAATATCCCACCCTGCGATTCGCCCAGTCAAACCGGTTGTGTTTGCAGCTGGCGGACTTTCAAGGCTGGATATAAACCCGATTATGTAGCAGCAGAACCCTTCACGGCCCTGGTCACCAATCCGCTTACCTGGATCCGCGATAAGCCAAATGCCCCCCGGAAAGCGAACCGGGGTGCGGTATTAACGGGATTCAACCAGGTGATAAAGCGGGTGGCGGAAGCCAGGGTTGAGCAAGGAGTAATCTGGACACGGCGGCCTCATTTTTTCGGAAGTTTCCTGATCAGGAATCCCAATTATCATGTGGGTGATATTAATCTCTACTACCTGAGTGTGCGCGAAAACGCCTTGATGCGGGTACGGCATTTCCTAAAAAAATAAGGCCCCGCCGTTAAGGCAGGACCCTCTCTCAAATATACCCGATTGTAACGCTCATTGTTTGATGAAACGAATGGCTTTCACAAAAACATCCCCATGAAAAGCATTGAGAATGTAATTGCCACTGCCCAAATCGCTCATATTTAATGCCAGCTGCTGTAACCCTTCTCCAACACTGGTTACCAGCATTTTCGCCAGCTGCCCCTCCACGTTCCATACCTTCAGCACCAGTTCTCCGGTCTGTTCAGACACAACGGTGAGATAACCATTGGTGTCTACAATACTGGGTTGTAGGTCGCGTATGAACATAAAAATTGCTTACAAAAATGTATTTCTGCTCAGGGAGGGATATTTATTAGACAGAATGGAAGTACGGCGCGCTGCACCGGCAGGCAAATTCATCTCCGGTTTGCTGCAACAATTTTTGTATCAAGGTTTCAAACAGGTACCAGGCAGCAGGATCATGCAAACAGAAGCAGCAATTCGCTGGAAAACGCTTCTTCTCATGCACTTATCCGCAAGCCGGAAAGCGGGGTTATTGTTTGGGCCTGGCAGACAATTCCACCAATACCGGTCTGTGGTCGGAAGCCAGGGGTTCATCCAATACCATTTTTTGAACCGGGACCCAGTGGTGCGGTTTTCGCAGGAGGATATAGTCGATGCAACGGTCGGGCTGGGGTGCCGGAAAAGTAAAAGCGGTACCACTCACCAGTTGCCATTCTGCCGAAAGCTGTTTGAAAAATCCCGATTCGGGTGCTGCATTCATATCACCCGCCAGTATAATGGGTTTCTGGTAACCTGCCGCAACGCTATCAATGATGGCGGCGGCGCTAATCCGGTCTGCTTCGGTGAGGGATAAATGGGTACAGAAAAACACATACTGTTCAAACGCTACAGCCAGCAGCACACGTTTCTCTTCTTTACCAGGTAAGGGTATGCGTTGAACGGATAAGGGTTTTTGTTTGGATAAGATACCCACCCCATATTTCCCGCCACTATAATCAATCGCCGATGCATAGGTACCGGTCATTCCGGTGCTTTCCGCAAGTATTTGAAGTACATCAATGCCTTTGCTGCGCTGTGTGACGCTGTCCAGTTCCTGGAGGGCCACCAGTTCGGCATTCGCCGATTTGATGACGCCGGCTATTCTCACATAATCGGTTTGATTATCCATACCCTTCGCGTTGCGGATATTATAGGAAAGCACGCGTAAACCGGTAGCCGGCTGTGCGGGAAGTGCCAACGGCAGAAAACATAAGGCAAGCAGTAAATATTTCATGCCCCTAAGTTCGGTTATTCAGGACATCAGTTCCCATAAACACTCAGGAACTTTATGCGCATGATCTTTAACTGTTCCCAGGTATACTCATTTTCGCTCAGTTCCTGCTGGGCTATCTGCAGGGATGAAGTTTCACAGTTTTTAAAATATTCGATGATCTCTTCCTGATCGTACTCGTCCAGCCATTCATCAATGGCATAATCCAGGTTAAGCTTGGTGCCGCTGGCAGCAATGGTTTCCATTTCTTCCAGCAACTCATCCAGTCGCAGGCTTTTGTTACGTGCAATGGTCTCCAGCGGAATTTTCTTATCAACGTTCTGAATGATGTAAATCTTGTTATTGGCTTTACTGGCCACACTCTTCATCACAAAATCATCCGGCTTTTCAATATCATTCTCCTCCACATACCGTGCTACCATTTCCACAAACGGCTTCCCGTATTTAATGGCTTTACCCTTACTTACACCCTGGCATTTTTCCAGTTCTTCGAGGCTGGTGGGATACAGTGTAGCCATATCCTGCAGGGATGTTTCCAGGAAAATAACAAAGGGGGGCAATTTCTTTCGCTTGGCTTCCTGCTGACGTAGTTCCTTCAGCATTTCAAACAACCTGTCATCGGTTGCGGTACCGGATTGTGTGCCGCCATCTCCTTCTTCATCATCGGCATTGGCATCTTCAAAAAGATTATTCAACACGATTTTAAAGCTGGTTGGCTTTTTCAGGAACTTCTCGCCTTTCTCGGTCAGTTTAAGCAAGCCATATTCTTCAATGTCTTTACGGATCAGGTTCTCCAGCATCATCTGACGAACCAGGCTGTTCCAGAAATGGGTATCCTGGTCTTTCCCGATTCCAAATACAGGCAGTGCATCATGCCGGAACATATTGATCTGTGGTGTGGGTTTACCCATGATCACACTGATCACATAATCCGTTACAAACCTTTCATCGAGCGATTGTATGGTCTTCAACAGTTGTACAACAGATTCCTTGGCTTCGATTTTTTCTTTGGGGTTGCGGCAGTTATCGCAGCTGCCACAATTTTTCTCTCCCCAGGTTTCCCCGAAATAATGCAGCAGGATCTTACGGCGGCAGACAGCACTTTCCGCATAAGCAACGGTTTCATCAATCAGCTGTCCACCCACTTCTCTTTCGCTCAAAGGCTTATCGCGCATGAGGTGTTCAAGCTTGGCTACATCTTTATGCGAGTAATACAGCACACAGATCCCTTCCAGCCCGTCGCGACCGGCGCGGCCGGTTTCCTGGTAATAATTTTCAATGGATTTGGGGATATTATAGTGTATCACAAAGCGGATATCGGGTTTGTCGATACCCATACCAAAGGCAATCGTTGCCACTATCACCTGCACGTCTTCGCTAAGGAACTGATCCTGCCGGTCTGCACGCAGTTTCTGATCCAGCCCTGCGTGGTAAGCAACTGCTTTGATATTGTTGGCAACCAGTAATTCGGCCAGTTCTTCTGTTGTTTTCCGGTTAAGGGTGTAGATGATACCACTCTTCCCTTTGTGTGTACTGATGAACTTGACAATATGTTTTACCGTTTGATCTTTTTTGATCTTGGGTTGTATCTCGTAGTATAGGTTGGTACGATTAAAAGAAGAAATAAAAATATTCGGATTGCGCAGTCCAAGGTTCTTCACAATATCACTCTGCACTTTGGGGGTGGCTGTGGCTGTAAGAGCAACTACGGGCACATCGGGATTAATGATATCCATCATCTCCCGCAAGCGACGGTATTCCGGACGAAAATCATGTCCCCATTCAGAAATACAATGCGCTTCATCCACCGCAAAAAAGGAAATTTCCAGGTCACTGAAATACTCCAGGTTTTCCTGTTTGGTAAGGGTTTCTGGAGCTACATAAAGCAATTTTGTTTTACCACTGTCCAGGTCATCCTTCACCGCTTTAATCTGTCCTTTATTGAGGGAGGAATTGAGGAAATGCGCTACATCATCTTTTTCACTATAGCCCCGCACCAGGTCAACCTGGTTTTTCATGAGTGCAATCAATGGCGATACAATGATGGCACAGCCGGGCAACATCATGGCAGGTAACTGGTAACAAAGACTCTTACCACCGCCGGTGGGCATGATCACGAAAGTGTCCTGTCCGCTCAGCAGACTATTAATAGCTTTCTCCTGTGTACCTTTGAATTCACGGAAGCCAAAATATTGTTCCAATCCGGCATGGATATCCAGGGATACAGTCCCATTGGTTTTGGGGGCTTTCTTTGCAGCAGCGGGTTTTTCGGTTTTTGCAGCCTTTTTGGCCGGTGTTTTTTTGGTACTTGTTGCCATTATCGTAATCCTTTTTCCGCCCCGGGCGGACACACTGTAATATGTTCAGATAAGTTAATGCTTTTTGCGGGATAAACTCCTTAAAATTTGGCCGGGTCGGTCATCTGCTCTGTCAGCGGCGGTTTTTCCGGGAGAATCGGCCTGTTTTTTGAAAGGATGGCGAAGTTAGCAAAGAAAGGGGGGAATACATAGACTTTGCTGTTAAAGTTTACCTTTGCTGGGCATGAACCCGAACATCCTTCAAACCGCCTTACAAACCATTGAACTGGAAGCCGCTTCGGTATCCGGTTTAGCGGCTTATCTGAACAGCTCTTTTGAAGCCATATTAAACTGTATTCACCAAAGTAAAGGCCGTTTGGTGGTCAGTGGCATTGGCAAAAGCGCCATTGTTGCACAGAAAATTGTGGCCACCCTGAATTCCACGGGTTCACCTGCCCTTTTCATGCATGCAGCCGATGCCATTCATGGCGATCTGGGTATGGTACAAAAGGAAGATGTGGTGATGATCATCAGTAAAAGCGGGGAAAGTCCCGAGATCAAAGTACTGGTTCCGCTGATTAAAAACTTTGGCAATATCCTCATAGGCATGGTGGGTAATACCGATAGCTTTCTGGCACATGCCTCCGATCACCTCATCAATACCACGGTTAGCCAGGAAGCCTGTCCCAATAACCTGGCCCCGACCAGCAGTACAACCGCACAAATGGTCATGGGTGATGTATTGGCTGTTTGCCTGATGCAACTCAATGGATTTACCGGCCAGGATTTTGCCCGCTATCATCCCGGTGGTAACCTGGGCAAACGTTTATACCTGCGCGTAGCCGATTTATATACAGCCAATGCCGCACCCAAAGTATTACCCGAAACCCCATTGAAAGGTGTGATCATAGAAATTACGGAGAAAAGATTGGGTGTAACAGCTGTTACCGATGCAAGCGATAACCTGCTGGGCATTATTACCGATGGCGACCTGCGCCGGATGCTGGAGAAGACCAATGAAATTCAATCGGTGAGGGCCGCAGATATATTATCTCCCGCACCCAAAACCATTGCACCCGATACCCTGGCAATTGAAGCACTCGAACTGCTGCGACAATATGATATCAGTCAGCTCGTGGTCGCCAACGGCACACAATACCTGGGAATTCTCCATATACATGACCTCGTGAAAGAGGGGATTATTTAATCATTTGATATAAAGCCAACTCATACCCCAGAAGGGTGTAATATTGCAGCCTGAAAGTGTGATAAATACTTGTTTATGAACAAACATCATTATGTTGCCATCATGGCGGGAGGTATTGGTAGTCGTTTCTGGCCCATGAGCCGGACAGCCAATCCCAAGCAATTTCTGGATGTACTCCATACGGGCAAAACATTGATTCAATGGACCTATGAACGATACGCTTCTTTCATTCCCAAAGAAAACATCTTTGTAGTTACTTCTTCAGAATATACCGAACTTACCCAGCAGCAGTTACCGGACCTGAATCCGGAAAATATTCTGGCCGAACCCAGTCGTAAAAATACAGCACCCTGTATTGCCTATATCTCTTTCAAGCTACTGCAAAAAGATCCGGAAGCCTGTTTAATTGTAGCGCCCAGTGATCACCTCATCATGGATCAGGGTAATTTCAAACAAATTGCACAGCAGGCTCTTGATTTTGTTTCGCATATCAAAGCACTGGTTACCCTGGGTATCACGCCCACGCACCCCAATACCGGTTATGGTTATATACAGCACGACAGCATGGCCGTGGCCGATGGTGTATACAAAGTGAAAACCTTTACCGAAAAACCCAACCTGGAGCTGGCCAAGACCTTTATGGCCAGTGGAGATTTTCTCTGGAATGCGGGTATTTTTGTTTGGCAGGTTAAACAGGTGGTTAAAGCTTTTGAACAATACCAGCCGGAATTGTTTGAACTGTTTGACAGTGAGAAAGCACACTATAACACTCCCGAAGAAAAAGCCGCCATTGATCGCATATATCCGCTATGCGTTAATATTTCCATTGATGTAGCTATTATGGAAAAAGCCAATAATGTATATGTGATCCCTTCCTCTTTTGGCTGGAGCGACCTCGGAACCTGGAACAGTGCTTATGATAACCTGGAAAAAGATTATCTGGGCAATGCCGTAGCCAGTAATAATGTTATTGTTATTGACGCTACCCGTTGTATGGTTTCGGCCCCACCCAATAAATTACTGGTCTTACAGGGACTGGATGATTTTATTGTGGTAGACACCAAGGACGTATTGCTCATCTGCCATAAAGAAAAAGAACAATCCATCAAGGAATATGTGGCCGAGGTAAAACGGAATAAGGGAGACAAATACCTCTAATCATCGGGTTATCGGCTAACAGCATCATTATATTTCCCGCTCATTCAGTTGAATGACAGCGTTTTTTTATTAGCTTGTGCAGCTGAACAGACTGTTTTACTAAATCACAAGCCCCGTTCAATCATGCTGGCCAACAGAACACGTATCATCGGAACCGGAAGTTATATCCCGCCGCATATCAAGGCGAATAAGGACTTTATTGACCAGGTTTTTTATGCGGAAGACCATGAGCGCATTCTGACCCCGCAACAGGAGATTGTTGAAAAATTCAGGGATATTACTGGTATTGAAGAAAGACGGTATGTAGGTTGTGCTTTCAATGCATCTGATATGGCTGTGATTGCCGCCAAACATGCTATTGAAGATGCTGCCATTGATCCGGAAACCATCGACCAGATCATTGTTGCCCATAATTTCGGCAATGTAGTCAGTGAAACCATTCAAACCGATATCTTACCGGCACTGGCTTCCCGTGTTAAACATGACCTCCGCATACAGAACCCACGTTGTGTAGCATACGATATTCTCTTCGGTTGCCCTGGATGGATCCAGGGTGTGATACAGGCTGATGCTTTTATTCGTGCAGGCCTGGCCAAAAGATGCCTTGTGATTGGCACTGAAACACTGAGCCGTGTACTGGATCACTACGACCGTGACAGCATGATCTTCAGTGATGGTGCCGGTGCCTGTATTGTTGAAGCCGGAACCGATCATGAATCCGGCATCCTGGCCAGCAGCGCATTGAGTCATTGTATGGATGAAGCCTATTACCTGTATATGGGCCCTTCCAACAAACCTGATTCAGACCCCCGGGTACGTTATATTAAAATGAAAGGCCGTAAGGTATATGAATACGCCATGAAAAACGTACCTGCTGCCATGAAAGCCTGTTTGGATGAATGTGGTATTCATGTAACCGAAGTCAAAAAATTCTTCCTCCACCAGGCCAATGAAAAAATGGACGAGGGATTCATCAAGGTATTGTACAAGCTCTATGGCCTGAAAGATATTCCTGCCGATATTATGCCGATGAGCATTCATCAGTTGGGCAATAGTTCTGTTGCCACCATTCCCACTTTATTTGATCTGGTGAAAAGAGGGGTACTGGATAATCATTCCCTTCATGCCGGCGACATTGTCATGTTTGCCTCTGTGGGAGCAGGTATGAATATCAATGCTATTTGTTACAGAATGTAGTGCACCCCTTACTATTTCCGCGTAAGCACCGGCAGATACGCTTGCCAGGGGCCGGTTTCTGCCTTGTATTGTTTGGCCATCACGCGGGCAACCTGTGCGATATGACCCAGGTCATGCACCGTCAGTGCCGCCAATAATTGTTGCAGGGTAACGATACCAAATGCAGGATGTATGCCCGTCTTTTGCAGATCAGCCGTCGTTAAATTTTTGGCATGTATGATCTGCAGGTTCTGCTGGCGCAGGGTTTCAAAAATATCCAGCAACTCTGGCAGAGTCTTGCCTTTGCTCGCTTCCTGTTGTGCAAAACGATCATAGGGCTCGAATGTTTTATCGGCCCGATCCGATAAGATAATCTCCATCCGCGGAATCCAATCGGTCCGCTCCCCGTGAATCAGGTGGCCGACCACATCGAACGGACTAAAAGTATCCGGACCTTCATTATGGTAGATCCATTCATCCGATAAACCACTGAGCAAAGCGCGCAGGGTAGCGGGTGTTCTTTCCAGTATTTCCAGGCTGTGCGGAAGGGAGAATGGAATGTTCATAGCCGTATCGGTTTTACTATCGTGTTGTGAACAATAACACAAGGTTACAAAGGAACTGGATTCAGCGCTCATCTTTTACACAAAGGGCATGGCTGTTCTGCAGATCGCTTATAATGCACCGGGGTTCATTGGATACTCCGGATTAACCTGTCATTTTTCTACCTCAATATGGTATTTTTCCAAAAGACCTGGCAGGCCTGCAACCGAAAACCGTGCGCCTTTGATGCGATTCGTTTCCGGGTTAATGGAATAACCATAAGCCGTTCGGAAATCCACCCGCTCTAATATGCTACGATCAAAAACAGCCAGTGTCAGATTACAGTCAGCAAAGACTGCACCGGTGAGATTGGCTTCAGCAAAATCTGTTTCCTGCAATTGGGAACCTCGGAAAACAGTGTTTTTGATATTGGTTTTGTAGAAAGAAGTATGGTTGAGCTGACAGCCGTGGAAGGAAAAAGAGAGTCCGAAGGGGTTACAGGTATCAAACCGAAGCCCCAGCATTTTACAATCATGAAACTGCACTCCGTGAAAACTTGTTTTATGGATACTGGTTAGGCTGAAGTTACAGCCATTGAATGTACAATCACTGAATTCAAATCCCGAAAGATCGGTCCCGGTGAAATCGCATCCCTTGAAAATACAGCTTTCGTATTCTCCTTGCTTCAGTAAATCTTCTTTTCCAAAGTTTTGATTTGCTATGAAATAATCTGACATGGCTTCTGGTGTTGGCTCGTTAATACCAAAATAAGGAGCTTGCCTGGCATTACAATACTTGTATGAAAATAATTGAATTATTAAAGACAGGATAGCAGCCAGAGACTATTGACAGGATTATTACAACTATTCTATGCCTATTGCTCCATGCTAATTTTTCAGGCTTATATAAGCATTTAAGGATGTTGCGATGATTAGCCAAAGAAAATATGGCAGAATCAGTATAGACTTTAGCTGTAACTCCTTTAGATTTTTAAAAAGTAAGTAGGTAACCAATAGTGTTAACAGGACAATAACTATAAGTGCAAGATTAACCTGGTGAAATTTAAAAAAAAGTGGATTCCAGCTGACATTTAAAATCCATTGGACAGCAAACAGAAAGACCAGTGTTCTTTTTACCTGCATTGATTCCCACAAAAAGGAAATATAAAAGGCAAAACAAATCATTATCAGTGTCCATGCAAATCCGAATACCCATCCGGGAGGAGTCCACGGTGCTTTCTCCAGCAGTGTATACCATTCACTTTTCACACCACTGGAAGTGAAAAGTCCGCCTATGGCTAACGCCGTAAAGTTTAAAATTAACAGTATGATGGTGCGAAGGATCATGACTTCTGATTAACAGGTAAAAAGCTGGTACTACCAAAGTTTGGGGATTGATACCCCATCTACTGGTGACCGATGCTGATTGAGATTGTGTTCTATGAAGTTACAGACAAAATCTGATTACAATTCTTCCCGTTAAACAGAAATCCGGATTCATCGATAGCCGATAATACAAACTCCTGTCCAATCTGGCACAAAAGCAGCATTAACCGCCTGGGTTCTTTTGTAATTGCACTGCTTTGTTATTCGTAACAAATAATACCGCCAGAAGCTTCTGTAAATTTTCGGAGATTGTTCCCATTTGGCTGATCAAGCAGAGATGCTATAACAAAAATGCGCCTCAATTCATGAAGCGCATTTGGCAAAATTAGTATGTTACCTAATAAATTAATACCCTCGCACATTCTTCCCTTCAATAAAATTCAGGAATGCCTTATTCACCACCTTATTACCTCCGGGTGTAGGATAGTTGCCAGTGAAATACCAGTCACCCGTGTTGGTAGGACAGCTGTCGTGCAGGTCTTCAATGGTCTGGTAAATCACTTCCACCGGCAGGTTTACTTCTTTGGGTGTAATGAGTTCTGCAATCTTATTAGATATTTCTTCTGTGGTGAATGGTTTATATACCTGTCGCACTACATTCTCGGTATGCAATTGGTTGGTACGAGCCAGTTCTTTAATCCGTTCATGTACTTCGGTGAGCACCTGTTCCATATTACGTTCTTTGAGTAGGGCAATGGCCGCACGAAATGCGATGAAGTCGCCCAGCTTACTCATATCAATACCATAACAATCGGGGTAGCGTATCTGTGGTGCAGAAGATACCACGATGATTTTTTTCGGTTGTAGGCGGGCCAGCATGCGCACAATGCTTTCTTTGAGTGTGGTACCACGTACAATACTGTCGTCGATTACCACCAGGGTATCTTCTCCCCGGCGTACGGTACCATAGGTAACATCGTACACGTGTTGCACCATTTCATTCCTGCTGGCGTCTTCTGTAATAAATGTCCGGAGTTTTACGTCTTTAATAGCAATCTTCTCCTGGCGTATTTTACGCGTTACCATTTCTTCCAGTTTCTCGGGCGTAAAATCATTGCCCCAGCTGAGAATACGCTCCACTTTAATTTTGTTGAGGTATTCTTCCATGCCTTTTACGAGTCCGTAAAAAGCCACTTCGGCGGTATTGGGGATATAGGAGAAAATGGTATTCTTCAGATCGTATTGTATCCTTTCGAGAACAGTTTTGCTGAGGTGGTGCCCCAGGGCAATGCGTTCACGGTAAATTTTTTCATCGCTACCGCGGGAAAAATAGATGCGCTCAAAACTACAGGCCCTTCTTTCGCGGGGCTCGAGGATCTGGTGTATGGTATATCCGCCCCGATCGTCAACCACCAGGGCCGTTCCGGGCATCAGTTCCATCACTTCATTTTCGCCCACATTAAAAGTGGTGCGGATAGCAGCCCTTTCACTGGCCGCTACAATTACTTCATCATTGATATAATAATAAGCGGGCCGTATGCCGTTGGCATCACGCATCACAAAACTGTGACCGTTACCCAATAAACCTCCAATGGTATAACCACCATCAAATAAAGGCGTTGCTTTTTGCAGCACATTAACCAGGTTGGCATTATTGGGTTTTTGTTCATCTTCCTTCTGCAGGAAGTGTAACAGCACTTCCATCATGGCTGCCAGATCGCTTTGTTTCTGGAATTCCCCCGGTTCTACGTTAATCAGATCAAACAGTTCATCGGTATTCACCAGATTGAAATTTCCGGCCAGCGCCAGGTTCTTACCCGGCATGAGATCGCGTTTGATGAAGGGGTGACAGAACTCCACATTATTCTTACCCTGTGTACCATAACGCAGGTGCCCCAGCAGTAATTCACCCATAAAAGGCAGATGACCTTTCATGAGGCCGGGATGTTGCTTGATGTCGGGCTGGTAACGTTCCAGTTCCTGGATTTCCTGTCCTATTTTAAAGAAGATATCCGCAATAGGTTGGGGGGCATTGCTGCGGATCCGGTGCAAAAACGGATTTCCCGGTTCTGTATTCAGTTTTACAGCTGCCACACCGGCACCATCCTGACCCCTGTTATGCTGTTTCTCCATGAGGAGGTACAGTTTATTGAGGCCGTAGGTTACAGTTCCATGTTGCTGGAGGTAATAGGAGAAAGGTTTTCTGAGTCGAATGTAAGCAAGCCCACATTCGTGTTTGATCTCGTCGCTCATGATGGTGCTTAAAAGAAAGTGGCGAAGTTAAGCACTCCGCCACGTATTCTAAAGTTAATTGTAAGAAGGACTCATCTCCGGCCGCAGGGTTTCTGCCAGCCATAGGAACTCATTGATAAACAGGTCAATGGACTTAACAAAAGAAGCATCTATCAGTCCCCCTTTTTCATCAAATTTTTTGTCAACAAATGGCGTAACCAGCATATAGGGCGATACGATGCCAAAAAGGGCGGGTACCAGTAATAACAATTGCTGGCTGGCGCGCATACCACCCATAGCGCCGGTGGAGGCGGTTACAATACCAAATGGCTTATGTGCCTGTTTGGGAAAATGATCCAGCAGGTTCTGCAGGGCCGGTGAATAACTGCCGTTGTATTCCGGTGTAACCAGGATAAAGGCATCCGCCGCAAAAATCCGCTCTGCCAGTGGTTTGAAAGCATCCGGTGTTTTTTCAATGCTGGAAAAAACATGCTGCAACAAAGGCAGGTTCCAGTCGCGCACATCAATAATATTTACCTGGTGTTGCGTGGTTGTCCGCAAGTGATCACGCAGGTGCAGCGCTACCCGATGGGTAACACTATCCTTACGGGGACTCCCCGATATGATTTCAATATTCATTTTGCAAGTTTGGTGGAACAGGTAAGCAGCCTGTTCCGGATTATCTAATGGAGAGCAGTCAAAGGTGAAAAGTGAAAGCAATTTCGTCCATCACTATTCACTCCGCCCACCTTTCACCTTTGACCGCTCTCCTTTCTTTAGGCTTGCTTCACCATCTGCACAGCCATGTGTAATTTCACTTCATCACTCACCACTACACCACCGGCTTCGGTTACAGCACCCCAACCCAGTCCGAATTCTTTACGATTGATTTTACCACTGATTTCAAAACCAGCTTTTTCCTGACCCCAGGGATCTGTCATGGTTCCACCGAATTCCACCAACAGTTCAACGGTTTTGGTTACATCACGGATGGTGAGGTCGCCGGTTAATTTGTACTGATCAGCAGAAGCTTTTGCAAAACTTTTGGAAACGAAGCTCAGTTTGGGGAATTTGTCCGCAGCAAAGAAGTCATCACTTTTCAGGTGACCATCACGCTGCTCATTATTGGTTGTAATACTGTTTACATCTGCTTCGAAACTGATTTTTGCATCAGAGAAGTCTGCAGCAGCCGCTTCCATAGTAGCGTCAAAGCTGGTAAAACTTCCGGTTACATTGGTGATCATCAGGTGTTTCACTTTAAAAGTGATTTCACTGTGGGCTGCATCGATTTTGTAGGTTGACATTGTGTTTGAGTTTTATTTGATTGGATGTTATTATAAGTTCAGTATATCTATTCAGATTGATTATTCTTCTATCAGCACCCCCATTTTACCCAGCTGGTAATCGCGAAACGCTTCCATTACCTGGGTTTCTGTATTCATAACAAAGGGACCGTTGGCCACTACCGGTTCATCCAGCGGCTTTCCGCTGGCAATCAGCAGGCGGGTATTTTCAAGGCCTTCGAAGCTGATGGTATCGGCATCCTGATTGAAAATAACAGCATAGTGCCCTGATACTTCATCGGCTTCATTCACCAGTAATTTCCCATCCAGCAGATAAATAAACGCCTGGTGACCAGCGGGGAGGGTAACGGTATATTTTCCCCCGGTTTTGATCTGCGCAGTAAAAGCATTCAGCGGTGTCAGGGTTTGAATCGGGCCTGTTACACCATCCAGTTCACCTGCAATAATATTCAGTTGTACCAATCCATCCGCCGTTTTAATCACAGGAGTATCGGCAGCGGTGAGGGGCTGGTAACTGGGTTGATCCATTTTATGTTCTGCGGGACTATTCACCCACAACTGAATCAGTTCCTGACGGCCGCCCAGCTCATGTATATCGGCCGGCGGGCGCTCACTGTGAATCACGCCCATACCGGCATGCATCCACTGTGTACCACCACTGTATACCACATTGTTGTTACCCCTGCTGTCGCGGTGATGCACCCCGCCTTCAAAAATGAAAGTTACGGGTGAAAAGCCCCGGTGCGGGTGCGGACCCACCCCTGCATGACGGGTTTCGAGGTGCGATGGCACCTGGATATTGGCGTGGTGCAAGAGCAAAAAAGGATCGGGTCTTTCTGCTTTGGCAGAAGGAAAGGGTTGACGAATTGGCAAACCACCCATATCCATCGGCTGAGCATATAAAATGGAACGTATGGTTCTGTATGGTTTCATAAAAAACTCCTTTCTATTACATGTATATACACGTAGTTGTTCAAAAAAATTTATTTTTCGTTGGCCCTCATTTTTTCGAGCAGCTGGTTGAGGGCACTGGCATCTGTTTCGCAGAGCTGTACCAGTTCATCCATCACCCGGTTGAGGTTTTCGGTACTGGATGCCAGTACTGCCATACCACTTTGGGTAAGCGTGATCACGGTTTCCCGTTTATCGGTAGCCGATGTAGTCCGCTTAACCAGTTTCTTCAATTCCAACCGGTCGATGATCCGAGGCACATTTGAGCTCTTTTCAATCATCCGGCAGGCGATATCTTTCACACAAACCTGGTCGGGATGCTTGCCCTTTAAAATCCGCAGCACATTGTATTGCTCATGCGTTAATCCGAATTCCTTCAACTCCCTGCTCATGGCCGTCTTCAGCCACCAGGCTGTGTACAGCACATTCAATCCTGCTTTATGCACTTCGTTCTTGAATTTGGTACTTTGTATGGCTTGTTCCAGTTTCACAATGCAAATATATGTACATACATGTATATTCTCCAAATAATTTTCTCGCCTGGTTTAAAATATTGATTAACAGTTATTTAAGTGAAAATATAAAAATAGTATAAAATAGATGTACCTGTCCGGACATAAAAAAACCATGAACAAAATGTCCATGGTTGGTACTTAAAGCTGATTCCTGGTTAATTAATTCCGGGCTTTGGCAGCGATTTCGGCCGCTCTGCGCCATTCACCCAGGCTATCACAGCCTACAAAATCTTTATCAATAGATACATAATACGTGGGGATATGCTCTTTGAACCATTTGTCCAGCACAGCTGCTTTCTTTTCTTCCAGTGCACGCTGGGCAATACGGTTATAATCGTCCAGCAGGTTTTCGCGGTGGGGTTCGGTGCGGCGTTTGAGGTAGAGCAGGCGAACGGCTTTACGGTTACGCTCATCGGTATAAGCCTGGGGCGCAGAGTAATCGCCGGGTTTCATGGTCTTCAGCGCAATAACCATGTCTTTATCCAGCATATCAATGCTCAGAAATACATTACCATTGGCACCACTGATGGAACCGGCACTGAATTTACTGTTCTCATCTTCGCTGTACTTGCTTACTGCTTCACCAAAACTCAGGGTACCGGCCAGTAATTGTTTGCGTACCGTATCCAGTTTTTCTTTGGCTTCATTGATTTCGTCATTGGTAACGGGCGGAATGCGCAGGATATGTCGCACCACCGCTTCATCTCCCGAACGGCTCACCATTTGTATGATGTGTAAGCCGAATTTGGATTTTACTACCGGAGAAATCTGTCCTTCTTTCAGTTTAAAGGAAGCCGCCATAAACGCAGGATCCCAGTTACGGTCGTTGCGGTTAATAGTATACTGCCCGCCCTGATCCTTGCTTCCCGGATCTTCGGAATAGAGTTTTACCAGTTGTTCAAATTTCTGTGCCCCGCTTTCTACCTGACGCTTATAATCGTACATCTGCTTGGAAACATAGTCCTCAACATCGCGGTTGGCTTTGGGGATAATCACAATCTGACTGAGCTCCACTTCGCTTTCGTAGAAAGGGAGACTGTCTTTCGGTATCTTACTGTAATATGCTTTTACTTCTGTGGGGGTGATCTTGATATTATCTACAATCTTACCCTGCATTTGCTCGGCCAGTTTCTGCTC
>JAACZQ010000045.1 GCA_009996675.1 Chitinophagaceae bacterium | reverse complement strand
CTTCTTTCAGCTGATACACGGTTTTACCGGCAATTTCTTCCAGGATATCTTTGGAACCATACTGCATGATGGCATTACGGATACGGTTATCCAGTGCGGCATCAATTTCTTCTTCGGTAACGACCAGTGAATCTTTCTGTGCCTGCAATACCAGCGCTTTTTGTATAAGCTGGCCTTCCATTACCTGGCATTCTGTAGGAATAACCACATGGTCCTGACCCTGGGCCTGACGCTTGATATCTGCAATAGCATTGAGTACATCTGAGCGAAGGATGATCTTATCGCCTACCTGTCCTACAATTTTATCAGCCACCACTTTTTTGGGTTGTGCCTGTGCAACAGTTACCAGACCAGTAAGCACCAATATTGTCAGCAATACTTTTTTCATACGTATCAATGTCTGTCAAATGTAATCATTCAAATGAGCTTTGTCCCCCGGGCTTAGGGTTTTAACAAAAGCTTGAAACTATCGGGTTATACAGTTTACGGGATACGGTGTACGAATAAAACCCTGCTGCGTACTCCGTATCCCGTATTGCATATAACCGGTTCTATAATGTTCTCTTTACTTCTTCTTCTTCAAAAGCTTCTACAATATCACCTACTTTCAGGTCATTGAAGTTTTTGATGGTCAGACCACACTCCATATTAGACGCTACTTCCTTCACATCATCTTTGAAGCGTTTCAGGCTGCCCAGTTCTCCGCTCTGTCCTTCACCCTTGGGATATTCCACAATACCATCGCGGATGATGCGAATTTTGCTGTTGCGGGAAATTTTTCCTTCCAGTACAAAACAACCGGCCACAGTGGCTTTGTCGAATTTGTACACTTCGCGGACTTCCACGTTGGCAGTGATCTTCTCCTGGATCTTGGGTTCCAGCATCCCTTCCATGGCGCTCTTGATTTCTTCAATAGCGGTATAGATAATGGAGTAAAGCTTGATCTGCACCCCTTCATTTTCTGCCAGCCTGTTGGCCTGCATAGAAGGACGTACATTAAAGCCCAGGATGATGGCATCGGAGGCAGCAGACAGCAATACATCGCTCTCTGAAATCTGTCCCACACCTTTGTGTACCACCCGAACGGCGATTTCATCGGTAGACAGTTTCTGGAGTGAATCGCTCAGTGCTTCCACAGATCCATCCACATCACCCTTGATAATGATGTTGAGTTCTTTAAAGTTACCCAGTGCCAGACGACGTCCGATTTCATCGAGGGTAATATGTTTACGGGCTCTCAATCCTTGCTCACGCAGGATCTGTGCACGCTTGGTAGCTACTTCCTTGGCTTCTGATTCATCAATAAACATGCGGAATTTCTCACCCGCCTGCGGCGCACCATTCAGTCCCAGTATAACCACCGGCGTGGAAGGAGGCGCCACATCAATACGCTGGTTACGCTCATTGAACATGGCTTTAACACGACCATAGTGCTGTCCGGATACAATCAGGTCGCCCTGACGCAGGGTTCCGTTCTGAACCAGTACCGTGGCTACATAACCGCGACCTTTATCCAGTGAAGCTTCAATAATGGTTCCGGAAGCTTCGCGGTCGGGATTGGCTTTCAGGTCCAGCATTTCTGCTTCCAGCAATACCTTATCCAGCAACAGATCTACATTCAGACCCTGCTTGGCAGACAATTCCTGGTTCTGGAATTTACCCCCCCAGGCTTCTACCAGGATATTCATCTGGGAGAGCTGTTCGTATATTTTCTGCGGATTGGCTCCGTCTTTATCGATTTTGTTCACCGCGAAAATCATCGGTACACCTGCCGCCTGTGCGTGGCTGATGGCTTCCTTGGTTTGTGGCATCACAGCATCATCCGCAGCTACCACAATAATGGCAATATCGGTGATCTTGGCACCACGGGCACGCATGGCCGTAAAGGCTTCGTGACCCGGTGTATCCAGGAAAGTAATGGCTTTGCCATTTGGCAAGGTTACCTCATAAGCACCAATGTGCTGGGTAATACCACCCGCTTCACCCGCTACCACATTGGCATTACGGATATAATCGAGCAAAGAGGTCTTACCATGGTCAACGTGACCCATGATGGTTACAATGGGCGCACGTGGTACCTGAGCAGCTTCATCATCCTCTTCTTCTTCCTCCTCCATTTCATCTGCATCATCTACCCCAATGAATTCTACTTCAAAACCAAATTCGCTGGCAACCAGTTCAATTACTTCCGCATCGAGACGCTGGTTGATGGATACCATGATACCCAGGTTCATACACTTGCCAATCACTTCAGCAAAGCTTACATCCATCAGGTTGGCGAGCTCACTTACGGTTACAAATTCTGTAACCTGCAGCTTGTTGTCATCCGACATTTCACCACCCATGGCTTCAGCCGCTTCATCACGTTTGGCTTTGCGGTATTTGGCTTTCAGGCTCTTACCCCTTCCGGTCGCACCCGCCAGTTTGGCCTGTGTTTCACGGATTTTTTCCTGAATAGCTTTCTGATCAATCTCTTTTTCTTCGGGTGTGCGACGGTTGCCTCTGTTATCATTGCGACCTCTTCCGCCACCCTGGTTATTATTACCCCGGTTAAATCCACCACCACCCTGGTTATTACGGTTATTGGCCGGAACAATAGGACGGTTCGGGCCAGTCAGCGGACGGCCATCGGGACCTGTAGCCGGAGCTGGTCCTTCTTTTTTATCGAGGGGAATACGTTTGCGCTTGCGCTTTTCGTCGCGGGCCTGTGGCTTCGGACGGGTATCACTGTTCACCGGTAATTCAATCTTACCCAGGATCTTGGGGCCTTCCAGTTTCTCTGCCTTAATGTTTTCAATAACAGGCGCTTCCTCTTCTGCTTCAGCTTTGGGTGCTGCCTGGGGAGCAGGCGCTGCAGGCTGTTCTGCAACAGGCTTCGGTGCTTCCACTTTAGCCGGCGGCGGCGTTTCTGCCTTCACAGGTTGCTCAACAGGTGCTACCGGCTCCTCTTTTTTCTTGGCTGCCGCTTTTTTAGGACGGGTAGAAGAGTCAATGGTAGAAAGATCAATCTTGGTTAATACTTTGGGTACTTCTATTTCCGGAACATCCACTTTCACTACTTCTTTCTCTTCGGCCACGGGTTCCGGCTGGGGAGCTTCCGGCTTCACAGGCTGCTCAACGGGTGCAGCAGGCTCTGCGGGTTTGGGTTCTTCTTTTTCCTTACTGGCAGCTTTCTTCTCTTCTTTCTTCGCAAAACTGATCTCTTCCTCATCACGCTTCTTCTTCGATTCTGCCTGGGCTGCCTTGGGAATCTCTACCTGATCGGCTTTGTTCTTGGCAACTTTATCGCTCTGGAACTCTGCCTGCAGGGCATAATACTGGTCTTCCGAAAGCTTGGCAGTAGGCTTCAGGTCATCGCGGTTAAATCCTTTCTTCACCAGGAACTCCACCAGGGTATCCTGGCCGATGTTGAATTCCTTGGCGGCTGCTAACAGTCTGGGTAATTTCAGTTCTGACATTCAATTTTTTTTGGTCCACTGTCCATTATCTGCTGTTCACGAAATATGGACGAGCTTTCGTGAATCCAGTGCGTCCGGGGAACCAGTTTTACAGGGAAGCACCTGTCTTCCCCGCAAATATAGTTCCTTCGCGGCTGCTTATTCTTCTCTTTCAAATTCTTCCTGCAGAATCCGGCGAACTTCTTCAATGGTTTCTTTCTCCAGATCGGTTCTTCTTTCCAGTTCTTCGGCAGTCAGGTTCAGGATGCTGCGGGCTGTATCACAACCAATCCGCTTGAACTCATCAATAACCCAGGGTTCAATTTCATCGCTGAATTCATCCAGATCAATATCAAATTCATCCACCACTTCCTCATCTTCCCGGAACACATCAATCTCATAGCCGGTTAATTCACAGGCCAGTTTGATGTTTACACCACGGCGACCGATGGCCAGGGATACCTGGTCGGCCTTGAGGTATACTTCTGCATGTTTCTTCTCATTATCCAGTTCCATATAGCTGATCTTGGCCGGCGTTAAGGAACGCTGAATCAGCAATTGAATATTGGTGGTAAAGTTGATCACGTCGATGTTCTCGTTCTTCAACTCACGCACAATACCATGGATACGGCTACCTTTCATACCCACACAGGCACCCACGGGATCAATACGGTCATCGTATGATTCCACGGCCACTTTTGCTCTTTCTCCCGGATCACGAACGATTTTCTTGATGGCAATCAGACCATCGAAGATTTCAGGTACTTCAATCTCCAGCAGTTTGGCCAGGAACAGGGGACTGGTTCTGGACAGGATGATCACCGGATTGCTGTTCTTCAGGTCAACACGGGCAACCACGGCGCGGATATTCTCCCCTTTCTTGAAATAATCCTGGGGAATCTGCTCCGACTTGGGCAGGATCAGCTCATTGCCTTCTTCATCCAGCAGCAATACTTCCTTTTTCCATACCTGGTAAACTTCTGCACTGATGATTTCACCAATGCGGTCACCATATTTCTTGATCAGTACATTCTTCTTCAGATCGCTGATGCGGCTGGCCAGGGTTTGTTTGGCAGCCAGGATGGCACGGCGACCAAAATCAACCATATCCACCTCTTCGTACAGCTCTTCTCCTACTTCAAAGTCGGGTTCAATTTTCACGGCATCGTTGTAAGCCACTTCCGAGAGAGGATCAATCACTTCTCCATCTTCTACGATCATCCGGCGGCGGATGATTTCCAGGTCACCTTTCTCGGCGTTAACGATTACGTCGAAGTTTTCGTCACTGCCATATTTCTTACGGAGCAGGGTTTTAAATACATCTTCCACCACTTTCATCATCGTGGGGCGGTCAATATTTTCTGCATCTTTAAATTCCTGGAATGCTTCAATGAGGTTGATACTAGCCATACGCTGAGTTTTAAATACTTCTGTTCCATTGTCCAGTCAAGGACATTGGTTTAAAATTTGATTTGAACGGTTGTTGATTTTATCTGTTGAAATGGAATAACCAATTGTTGTGTCACGGCTTTCTTTCCCTTGCCTTCGGTGTGTTCCAGAAGAATATCTTCTCCGGCCACTTCCAGCAGCTTGCCTTCTTTCACCGTACCGTCGTTAAACGTTACTTCTACCCAACGGCCCTTGTTTTTGGTATACTGGCGGTGCAGTTTCAGTGGCTCATCTACGCCGGGGGATGATACTTCCAGTGAAAAATCACCTTCCGGAAAAATGGCTGCCTCTTCGATGAGTTTATACAATTTGCGGTTGAAACGCACACATTGTTCAATGGGCAAACCCTCATCACCATCCAGAAACACTTTTATGTTATTGGTAGGCTTGATGCGCAGGGAAACCAGGAAATATGCCGGTTCCTCTTCCAGCACCTGTGCGGTAAACTGCTCCAACCGGGTTAATAAAGCTTCGTTTGACATAGCTAAAAAGAAGAAGGGAACGGTCGTCGTTCCCTTCTGTTGATTCATTATTCTGATGCAAATGTACGACAATAGATATTCTTCTCCAAATTTTAAGCAGACCACCCTTTTGTACAATTTAACATCCTTTCATACGTCTATCCTTGGAAGGGCATGGCCCGTTAAGTACCTTTGATCCGCTATGTTTAAGATTCTTTTTTATGGTTTATTGCTGTACTTCTTGTACAAACTGATTTTTGATCTGGTAGTCCCAGCCACCCGTATGGCTTCACAGATGAAAAGCAATATCCGCGAAATGCAGGCCAAGCAACAAGCCGCACAGGCCGATTATGAAGCCCGTCAGCAGCAGGCCAGTCAGCGCCCGAATCAGCCTCAGTCGAATGTTTCCACAGGCGATTATATTGATTTTGAGGAAGTTAAATAGAAAATAATCTTTTCTTATAAATTAAGGTCCAGGACCGTCATGCCCGGAACCAGGTGCAGGGTTTGTAATCCCGCTTCGGCCGCACCCAGGATATTTTTGGCCGTATCGTCAATAAACAGGGTTTCACCCGGTTCCAGCCCCTGCTCTGCCAGGATCCGCTGATAGGAACCCACATAAGGCTTTCGCAAACCCAGCTCATGCGAATAATAGGCTTTCCGGAAATAAGCATTGAAATCGCGACCCGGATAAAGGTTCCCGAATGCCGCCATAAAAGCATCATAATGGATCTGGTTGGTATTGGAAAACAAATAAACAGGATATCGCTGTCCAATCTCCGCCAGCCAGTCCAGCCGCTCCGGCGGAAAATCCAGCAACAAAGCATTCCAGGCATCCCGGATTTGGTCATCGGTCAGCATCGTCTGGGTTTCCGCACGGAAAGCTGCATAAAAATCCCCGGGTTTAATATCACCCGTTTCAAGCGCTTCAAATAAAGGATTGGAAAACTGCTGATTGAAGCGGGTCCCGAAATCGGTAATACCCAGATCAATAAATGCCTGCTCGGTAAGCTGATAGTTGATGTTCAGAAAAACACCACCCAGATCAAAAATAATATTGCGGATGCCAGTCATGGGATAAAATTATGTCTTTGAGAGAAATCTTTACACAAGGAATGAAACATGAAAAAGCAAACGAATATCGTTTTCCCCCACCCCCTTACCTGCTTACAAAAATTCTTATCTTCATCACCAGGCCCGGTACAGGATCACTTACCTGAGAACCGGAGGTTAAAATACCCGCATGCAAACCCTTGTTATACAGGATAACCTGGTAAATTTTCAGCTTTTGCCACCAGGACAGCTATTGTATGTGGTTGACTGGAACCGGAAGCCACACCGAAATCAGTTTATCAGAAAAGGGAGCATACAAAGAGATATCAGGCTTCCGGAGCCAATCTTGATCAGCGAAACATTGGTTACCCAACAACTATGGGCCGCTATCATGGGAAATAACCCCGCCAAATTCAAAAACGATCGCAAACCCGTTGAAAATATCAGCTATCATGATATCGCTGATTTCATCAACCGGTTAAATAATGTATCCCAGCGCCGGTTCCGACTTCCCACAGAATCTGAATTCATTTATGCCTGCACCTTGAACTACGACGAGCATTTTTCCGAGAAGCTGGCAGACCAGGTTTGGTTTGAAAAAAACAGCAACCAGCAAACCCAACCTGTTTCCTCCAAACTTCCGGGCAAACTAAATATTCATGACCTGCTGGGCAATCTATACCAGTTTGTAGAACATGATATCACCCAAGTTCCTGCAAATAAGTGCCTATATAAAGGAGCTTGCTGGGCTACGGAAGCACTTTGGGTTGACAAAGACTATGTAATGACCATTAATAAAAACACCAGGAATGATACAATCGGATTCAGGTTGGTGATGGAATAAATATGATGTATGCTTGTGTAACCCAATATCTGCTCATCGATTAAAATTACTCAGCAATATTTTAAAATGATCTTAGATAATACTGGCAACTCCCCTCATAAGATGCGGGATTTAAAATGCATCCTATTATCATCTTTTACAAGACAGAAATTTTGAAAGTACCGAACCCCGCTTCTTTGTAACTTTAATCAGTTTAACCATTCAAAGCAACCACATGAAAAATCTTTTTACCGGCAAGTCTCTTTTGCGTGTTCTCTGCTGCAGCTTACTGATTCCTGCTACCTGGCTCATCAGCGCTTTCCAGCTAAGTGATAACGATAAAACAGCCATCGGCCGTTGGGACCTGACCGTAAACATGGGTGATCGTATAGCCCCTTCCTGGTTAGAGATTCATTTATCCGGAATACAAACCCTTGTGGGTTCCTTTGTAGCCGATGGTGGCAGTGCCCGTCCGATTGCTAAAGTGGAAGTAAAGAATGGCAAGATCCGTTTCGCCATTCCACCCCAATGGATGCGCTCCGATAAAGACCTGGTTTTTGAAGGCACCCTGGAGAACGATAAACTCTCCGGCACCATCCAGGACAGTAATGGCAAGACCTATACTTTCACCGGTGAACGCGCGCCGCTGCTGAAAAGAAGCGGTACCATCAGCTGGCAGCAACCCATTCACCTGCTGAATAAAAAAGACCTCAGTGGCTGGCATGCTTCCGGCAGTAATAATCAGTGGATCAATAAAGATGGTGTATTAACCAGTCCGCGTTCCGGTTCCAATATTATCACCGATGAAAAATTCAATGATTTCAAACTGCATATCGAATTCCGCTATCCCGCCGGCAGCAACAGTGGTGTTTACCTGCGTGGTCGCTATGAAGTACAGATCGAAGACAATCGCGGCAAAGAACCCGACTCCCATTACCTGGGCGGCATCTATGGCTTCCTCACACCCAACGAAATGGTAGCCAAAGCACCCGGTGAATGGCAGACTTATGATATCACCCTTATCGGCCGGCGGATCACCGTGGTCGCCAATGGTAAAACCATTATTGCCGATCAGATCATCCCTGGCATTACCGGTGGTGCGCTCGACAGCAAGGAAGGAGAACCAGGCCCCATTATGCTGCAGGGTGATCATGGTCCGATTGAATTCCGCAACATCATTCTTACCCCCGGCGTATCCAAAGAATAGCACTAATTTTATGTACCCGTTTGGGTACCATTGGGCGCATTCACAGCATATAGCCACCGGCATATCGCTCAGCGCGGTATGGCTTACCAGTTTGCTGCCAAACAGGACAAACAGGTATTGCAAAGACCTGCCGTTAACAACCTGGCCAGGAGACAGGTATTACACAACAAACTGCGCGAGCAGGTATTACGTCCCGATAGCTGGGTAGCTTTTATCCATAAAAAATATGGTTTTGATCCGGGTAAGCAAAAAGGTATGGCAATGGAAATTTGTCAGCGTTACCACACGCTTTACCAGGAAACAGAACAGTGCATACAGGATTCGAAATGGTTGGAAGCAGAGCAATGTATTACGGCATTGATTGCTATGCAGCCTTTCCGCCTGCACCGCTTACTCATGCCCATGCGCCAGCACCGGAGAACTATGTTGCAGGCAACTGCAGCAACCACACCTTACGAACCCATGCGGGGTCACGACAGTAAATTGACTATGGTGGATCCGGAAAACGAAGAGCAGGATCAGCAGGAGCACCACGAAGGCAATCCCACCTGATGCATCTGCTAACGCAACCGAATGGCTTCCCGCTCTTTTTCAGCAGGCAGTACCGTGGTTGATACCAGCCATTGCATGTCTGCTATACGCACCTGTACATGCCAGCAGGCGCCCATGAACTGTACCGCTTCAATAGATACCGGCAAACTACCGGGTGTGGATGCTTCACAGAACACCAATTGCTCCGGTCGCAGAAAGGGGCGCTGTTGTAACGACCATTGCCGGGCGACCTGGCTATCCGGTTTTACGGCATTATACCATCCGGTTATACCGGCGCAATACGCATCCGCTGGCTGATAATAAACAGTGTCCGGTGACGCATCCTGCCGCAGTGCTCCATCTTTAAAGATCATCAACCGGTTGCACCACGATAAGGTATCGGCCGGATCGTGTGAAACCAATACACAGGTAATATCCAGTTCTGTGCTGATCTGTTGCAACACTGCACGCATTGCCTGTTTGTGAGCGAGATCGGCATTGGAAAAAGGTTCATCCAGCAACAACAACCTGGGCGCTCCTACCAATAAGCCCGCCAAAGCAATACGCTGCCTTTCTCCCCCCGATAGCTGATCTGTTTTGCGTGGAAGTAAGTGGGTAATACCGCAGATATCAAAAATGCGGGCAGCCGCGGCCTCATCCATGCGGCTGTAATAGTCCAGCAGGTCAAAGACTTTATAATTATTCCGCAGTTCAAAATGCTGCGAGAGATACGCAATACCCGGATGTCCCGGTAACAGGGTTTCCCAGGGACCACGCACACGATCACCTTTAAAATATACCGTGCCGGATGTGGCTTGTAAATGTCCGGCTATTAATTTGAGCAGTGTGCTTTTGCCCGAACCGGTTTCACCCATAATAGCCAATCGTTCTCCTGCCTCCAGCTCAAAACGCAGGGGTTGTAACGCTGTACCAACAGCACCCCAGTACAGGAGGTCCTGCACCAACAGGAATGCAGGTGATGACTGTTCCGGATGCATCATGCGTGTGTTGCCCGCTCCAGCCGGTCGTTGATGGCCATACCCAATCCATGATCAGGCATTCTTTCGGCAATGATGATATCCGCACCGGCTTTATCCATCCGGTGCATGGCAGCATATAAGGCAGCGGCAGCTGTATTCAGATCGCCATCCGGCGCCAGCTGCTCCTGGTAAATGACCGATGAATGCCGGTATGGCTCCCGAAAACGCAGCAATGCTATTTTCCGGTCAGCATAAGCAGCAACCGTTTCCGCTACGGTACTGGTTAAAATGGTTTGTGTATCGGGTGCATAATGACGCAACAACATCCCCGGCGCTTCGGGTGCTTTTTCATTGTGGGTGATGTGTTGTAAAGGACCCGTGATGGCTTCAATATCTTCCGCGGCCAGTGAACCCCAGCGATACAATACCGGCTGGTTACCATTAAAACCAATAATGGTAGATTCTATACCCTTACGGCATTCGCCACCATCCAGGATATAGGCAAAATCGTCTCCGAAATATTCCGCCACATGTGCCGCGCTGGTGGGACTGATGCTCCCAAAGGGATTGGCACTGGGTGCTGCCAATGGAAAAGGCAGGGATGCCAGCAACTGCAGCGTAAGCGGGTGATTGGGTACCCGTACCGCCACCGTAGGTTTACCGGCCGTTATCTGATCCGGCACCGTATCTTTTTTAGGTAATAACAAAGTGAGTGGGCCCGGCCAGAACCGCTCGGCCAGCGCCAGCGCAAGGGCAGGGATATCTTTGGCTACCGTATCCAGTGCCGCAAGGTTGGGCAGGTGAACAATCAGGGGATTGTGACTCGGCCGCTGTTTGATGCGGTAAATGGCCGCAATAGCACCTGCATCATAAATATTACCCGCCAGCCCATATACGGTTTCTGTGGGAATAGCCGCCACCCCTCCGCTACGGAGGCTTTCGGCTACCAATGCAATATCCCGGGTAATCATGGGCATAACAATAACTGCGCTTTGGGGCGCAAATTACTTAAATCCCAACGGATAGCCCTGCCTTACTGATTATAAAGCCAGCAAACTATTGGTGGTACCGTATACATTGGATACCTCCCCATCTGCTTCGGGGTCATTGATCCACTCGCTGTTATTAATGAAATAACGGAACTCATGACTGCTGTTACGGGGTAACTGCACTTCTGCAGTAAAGCTTCCGTCTTTCTTTTGTTTCATGGTCAGCGGACTGGTCCAGTCGCCCTGCAAACCCAGTACGGCGGCACTACTGGCCGTTGCATGGCTGAGATTAAACTTAACTTTACAGTAATCCTTGGTTTTGTAGATGGTTTTTTGAATCATGTTGCTTGCTTTGCCCTTAATACCCGTGGTTTGAAAACGTAACCTCTCAGAATGTTGTTTTATTTTTACATTTTATACCCGTTTTACACTACTAATCTTGCATCCGCTCGATAATCCCATATGGCAGGCCCTGCATTCCGCCGATAAGCGCTTCCGGCTGGGAGCCGATCCCGTAGCGTACTTCCCCGAAGACGTAGAGCCTTTTGCCGCATTACCCAACTGGTCTGTGTACAACCAGCAAGTGCTGCACGACCGGTTACCGCCAGGGAGGTCCTGGTTCAGTATTACCGCCGAAACCATTCAGTTCTCTCCGCAATGGACCATTGCCGTAGATATGCTGCTGGATCAGATGGTGTGTACAAAAATTCCCGATCCCCTGCCATCTCATGCATCCTGCCGGTTGCTTACCCAGGAAGATGTACCAGCTATGTTGACCCTCACCGGCAAAACCAAACCCGGACCTTTTCTGGCCAATACCATTGCATTGGGCAATTACCATGGTGTTTTTGTAAACGATGCACTGGCCGCCATGGCCGGTGAACGCTTACACCTGGATGATTACACAGAAATCAGTGCCGTTTGTACCGATCCCCAGCACAGCGGCAAGGGTTATGCTGCTTTCCTGGTTGCCAAACTGGCCAATATGATTGCCGAAACCGGTAAAACACCTTTTCTCCATGTGCGGCAGGACAATACCCGCGCAATTCAGTTGTACCAACAACTGGGCTTTGAACAAAGGATCAGTCCATATTTCGCCATATTCCGCAGCAAAACATTAAACCGGGATTAAATTATTCCTGATCAGGCTGTTTTGACTTCAGTACATTCAACAGTCTACCATTTGAAGAGGGTATTATTGTATATTCGGCAGCCCCCTTTTCTAACCCATGAGAAAACCGATCCTCTGCCTGCTGCTCTTAGTGGCGTTAAAATCTTATACCCAAATCCGCAATATCAACAATATTCCTATTGATGATTTGCTGAAGACCTGTCACAATTATCGCAAGGAAGACTCCCTGAAAGTGACCTATCTCCGGGATGTTTTCCGCAAATATTTCAACCTCAAGCAGCCGGAAAAAGCCAGACCCTATTTCGACTCGGCCATTGCAATTGCCAAAAAAGTACCGGCAAAAGATCTCTTATATCTCATCTATCACAGAATTGCACTGGGTTATCACGGCCTATCCAATTACGAGCAGGCACTCTATTATTACAATACCGCATTAAGTTATGTCAAACCCGAAACCGATAAAAATGCCGTAGCCGGTACCTACCTCAACAAAGGGGCTATTTATATGGATATGCCCGATTATATCAAATCACTCGAAGCACATCAGCAGGCAATAAGCATCTTTAATGAGATCCGGAATATTGTTGGTTTGTCCAGCTGCTACATGAATATAGCAAGCCTATACAGTGGGCTGAAACAATACAGACCCTGTTACGATTATACACAGAAAGCCCTGAAACTTTTTCTGGAAATAAATCCTCAATCAAGAGGTGTTGCTGTGGCTAATGAAATGTTGGCAAAGATCTATATGCAAGCTCCGGAGCCGGATTTGCAATACATGAAAGTTAACACCACACAGAAATATAATATTGCCATCAGCTTACTGGAACAATCCATTCCCATTGCCGAAGAACAAGCAGACCTTTCGTTAAAAGCCTCGCTCCTGGCCGATATCGGAAAAGCACAGGAAGCCATTGGTCACTCCAAAGAAGCGCTCACAGCCTACACCAATTCCATTGAAGAAGCCCAGAAAGCCAATGAGACTTTAATCTTATCCGACAGCTATATCAGCCTGGGTAATTTTTTCCTGCAACAGAAAGACCTGCAGAAAGCATTTATTCATGTCCGGACCGGTTATGATATCGCCAAAAAAATACCGGCACTTACGCTGCAGGAAGAAGCCCTCAAAATATTCAGCAGATTGCATGAACAGTCGGGCCGGTTCGACAGCTCCCTGATCTATTACCGATCGTATATTGTTATGCGCGACAGTGTATACAACCAGGAAAAGGAAAAAGAGATCACGCGCAAACAGCAATCCCTGGATTTTCAGATCAAGGAACGGGATTATAAACTGCAGCAGCAACTGACCGACGAAAAGCTCAAACAACAGATATTACTTGCCAAACAGCAGCAGCAGCAACTGGAGCTGGAGCGTCAGCGGGTGCAGATCGCCAGTAAGGAAAAAGACCTGCAAAAGCTTACTTTCCTCGCCAAACAGGCCGAACTGGAAAACCAGCGCAGGCAACAGGCCGCACTTTTGAAACAGGAGCAGCTGGAATCTGCCCTGAATGAAAAACTGAGTAAACAACAGCTGGCTGCCAAACAAACAGAAATCAACCTCTCCCGAAAAAAAGTATTATTCGTCAGCCTTGCCGCATTACTGATACTGGGTGCCGCCGTGTTTATTTTTTACAGCCGCCGGAAAACTGTACGCCTCAATCAAATTATCAGTACACAAAAACAATCGCTGGAAGAACTGGTCCATGTGAAAGACAAAATTTTCAGTGTGGTGAGTCATGATATGCGCAACCCCATTAATTCACTCATGGCATTCACACACCTGCTGGACAATGGCCATATTCCCCGGGAGAAGATGATCCTGTATGCATCTGAGCTCAGGAATAACCTCAGTTATACCTCTGCACTCATGGAAAACCTACTCAACTGGGCCGCCAGTCAGATGCAGGGATTCACACCCCGGCTGGAATGGGTAAATGCGGGCGATATGGCACAGCAGGTGATCAATAGTCTGCAAGCTGCTGCCGATCGCAAACAAGTAACGATCCTCAACCATATTCCTGAACAAACCAGGGTCTGGGCCGATAAAGAAATGTTATCCCTGATCCTGCGCAATATCATCAGCAATGCCATTAAATTCAGTTACCAGGAGGGGAAACTTGAATTGGGAGTACGCACCAAAGGAGATGCCATTGCACTGTTCATCAAAGATGAAGGAACGGGTATTGCCCCCGAAAAACTGGAAGCCATCAACAATAATATGCATACCGCCATCAGCAGCAGTTATGGCACCATGAAAGAAAAAGGCACAGGCCTGGGCCTGATGCTCTGCAAAACCTTTGTCTATATGATGTCTGCCGAACTCGTTGCCGTTAATAATGCGGACAAAGGCAGCACTTTTCAAATCCTGTTTAATAAGCCGGCTGCTTAATTCAGTATCTTCCGGTTCCAAAATTGCGGATATGAAAAACCTGTTGATTGCTTGCACATTATTACTGGCGCTTGCCGCTGTTCCTGTTAAAAAGAAAACGGTTGTGGTATGGCAACCCTCACACCAGACCAATACCGGCAAAAACTTCAGTGAAGCGGATGTGTGTAATGCTATCGCCGAAGCTGCCATGGCCACCAGCCCGAAAATGAAGGAATACAAAGTATGGAGCCTGGGGAGAAAAGACGTACACAATGCCGATAGTGGCAGCAATACCGTTATTGCACACACTGCTGCCGTGATCAACGGACAGTTATCTGGCTATGCCTGGGAATTGAAAGAGTCCAATAAACGCAAACCCGATGTATTCATCGCCCTCCACAACAATGGCGGCACCCGTCGTCATGCCGTATGGGGGTTTATTCATTATGGGGATGAATATGAGAGCAAGAACCGTGCACTGGCCGCCCGGCTCACCGCTGCCATTGCCGCTGTTACCGATCTGGAGAACAGGGGTGTACTGATGGACAGCAGTACCGGCCGAAACGATTACCGCTGCGCTGCCACCGGCAAACTGGCTTTTTATAGCCTGGATGAACACGTGAATACAGCGCCCATCCGCGTATTGCTGGAGATTGGTGATAATGGAGCCAGCTACGATTTTCTGCGCAATCCCGCCAATCAGCAGAAGATCGGAGAAGCCATTAAACAGGAACTGGCCAAATGGCTGGCAGAACAGGAATAGTCAATCAGCTACTTCGCCAATAAGCATTGCAGCCACAGACCATGACCATTTATTCATGCAATCTGTGGCTGCATCATTTACCACCGGGTTGCAGTGGTGGATAAGTGGAAAGTCCCTGCATAAATTGGCGGGCACTGGCCGAACGGGCCACACTGTCACAGAACTTATTCACCTCGTTCAGACTCTTACCCGATAATAACCAGTTCATGGGCACTTTTGATTCTTTGAGGTTCAGTCGCACTTCCAGATCATCACTTTTAAAACAGGCATATTCCTTGGGTTTACCCATGATGGTATTGCGGATATTCTGACAGATATTTTTCAGGTGACAGACCGCCAGTGCCGAACGGCCGCTGCGGGTACTGAGCAGGCCGGTGATGATTTCATTCCATTCATTGCCAAAAGAAACAGCATTATTAACCGCATTGGTCTGCTCCTCACCAAAACGGATATAAATAACATAGGGTATTATTTTATTGAACGTAGCGCTGTCTTCCCGTAATGCCACCAATAATTCCAGCAATGTTTGTGCACCGGTATTTTCTACATAACCACCGTCCACAAAATGTCTTTTGGCACCATATACATCTTTCACCGCTGCACCGGGTGATATGAGTGGAAAGCGGGTACTGAAATTAACCGCTGTACTGTAGCGGACCGGATATTGCATCATGGGTAATACATCCCGCTGTTGCGACAAAGCAAAGCCCCTGGGTATTACATTGGTAATCCAGGACTGATGTCCGCCCTCCACTTCCGTGGTATTGATGAACCAGGCAGGACGATAGCCCGTTGTATCAATCGTTTGTTCAAAATCCTGCGCAAAAACATTGCTCAGTTTTGTTGCTTCAACCGTATGCGCATAGCCCGATTCCCAGGCCTGCTCCAATGCCACAGCCCGGTCGAACCAGTTCGTATGTATGGGCAGGAATAAATGAAAGAGATCACCGTAAAACATCCGTGCAATCACAGGTGCCAGGTAATCGTGACTGAAGAAATGAGTGGCCAGGCTATCATTGGTTTGCCCATCGTATTGTACCGCATTAAAGAAGCCAACACCCAGTGAGCCCCCGGAAACAGAGGAGAAGGCAAAAATATTGTCTTTCAACTGCGGATATTGCCTTTGCAGTTTTTCCAAAACAATGGCCGACATAGCTCCCGTACGCAAAGCGCCCCCTTCGGCACAAACCAACACCATGGGTATGCGTTGGGGCATGGAATCCTTTGCTGCCAGTGAGCGATGCCGCAGGTCTACCCATTTCCTGAAATGCTCCGACAGGGTGGGTCGTTCGACCGACTGCCTGGCTGCTGCCTGGTTAATAACCCGTACCGGGTGATCGGGGTTGATGAAGGAGCAAATCAGTATCCAGCAAAAAGCACCGAAGCGCCAGGGTATACGGTTCAGCCATTTCCAGTAATGGCCAAAGGGACGGGCACTATCCAGGAAAAGCAGACCGGTGATAACGGCAATCCATCCGGCAAACGCCAGCGCTACCAATGCGGCAGAACCAATATAACTATACGCGCGGATGGGTAATAAAGATACCAGCAGGAGCAGACCAATACCACTAAAAATCACATAGGAAAGCTCGCGATTGAGTTGTGGATATAAGCGATAATTCATCTGGTATTCCCAACGGATATAAGTATCCGGATCGGCATCGGCTGTAGCCGGTCTGGGAAAAGTAACCCGCGTGAGTACTGCATCCTGGTGCGGACGGAGAAAAACAGGCACATCATTACTCTTGGGGAAATTGCGGATGGCTTCGGGTAATTCATCCAGTGGCAGCTCCGTCCATTCCGGCTGAATAGCAAATTTGCCATGCTGTAGCGACTGATCACCACCCTGTATATAATCGTTGTGGTAACGAAACACATATTCATTGTAAATACCCATGAGCAGGTTCTTCATCCGGTATTCATCGGTACTGGTATAATTGGCAGGCTGCCGGAACAGTTTTGCAAACCAGCGGCGCAGGTCACCGAAGTAGAGATGATGCACGAGAATGAAACAGCCGAACAGGATAAAAATGGGCCAAATGGCAGCGTTGACTGCAGCAGACAGGTCTTTTTCCCAGCGGCGCGAGGCAATGACCACGCCAATAATGATGATGAGGAAAGGGAAGAGCACAAACAGTTTAACGAAAGATTTCTGAATGAATTTGCGCCAGGCTACCCTTTCGTTTGTAAGGTAATTACCAGAATTGTCGATCACCAGCAAACGATACCGTGCCGAGAATTCAGCAAACATACTCCAGATGAGTACCGACAAACAGAGAAACAGAAAAGGTGCCGGCCGCCAGTCGTAAAAATCTTCCAGCATGGCATAAAGAATATCTATGCCCTGTGGCAATACCCAGAAAAAAAGGATACCCAGCAAATTCAGCAGGAGGAAAAACCAGAGCGACCGGGAGACAAACAATACATCTTTCAGCGCCTCCCGTTTGCGGCGTACTTTGGCAAACAACTGTTTGAACTGTTGCCAGAACTCCTGCAAATGCGGGAGCAGGTTATTGTTCATGAAAGCAAAAATGATCTGGAAAATGCCGGCGTACATGCTTAATCAATTGAATTTAATAAACTGGTTCAGGTCTGCAGAATATCCGATCTGGGCTGTCCAGAAATTATTGCGCGTATTGCCCATTTCATTGAAATGTTCACCACGCAGTATAATCCTCCTGGTTTTATCGTCGTTCAGGTTAATGGTAATCATACCACGCAAAGTGAACACCGCTTTACTGAAATTCTTCCCCAGAATTGGCTGGTAAGTATTCGGGAAAGTTGTGGAATACTCCGAACCCGATATTTGCACATTCCCGGTACGGGGAGTCAACCAGATCACACGGGGATCAATATCCACGTCAAGGAAGCTTGCACTCCTGAATTTAAAATTCGCACCCAGACTAAATGAAAAAGTGTTGATGCTGAATGTACGTGGAATTTTAACACCACCGGTTTCCATGGTATCTCTTAAACCTGTCCTTGTAAACGCAATTTCACTGGTAATGGCGGTGCTACCGCCGCGGTATTCAAAATCAATCAGATTGGCCCTTATGCCAGCATAGGTATTTTGATACTGCAACAGGTTAATCATATGCATATACCGGGTTTGCGCACTGTCGTTGGCCTTCAGTACATCCAGGTATCGCAGGTTATTGTCCAGTTTGGATAAACGAAAAAACAATTCTCCCTTATCCAATGGAACAACCCGAACATTGGACGGATTTTTCTGCTTAATAGGACGACGGAATCCATAAAACCTGATTTTCAACTCCGTTTGCAATAATCCATTGGGTTTCTCTTCGCCAAATAAACCAATCAGATCAGTGAAGAGATCAATATTCAAAAACGAATACAGCGACTTTTCTTTCAGTGTTCGTACCGTATCAAAAGAAGCCCTGGAATTGAAGTTGAGAAAAGTTTCCCGGGCCGTGAAAATATTATTCGGAGCAGAACGGGGACGACTGTAATGAATTAATTCATGCGGCAGTATTGCATACCGTTCTATAGCTCCCTGGTCTTTAGCAGTAGTTTTGCTGGCTGTATCTATCTTCTCCGGAAACTTTCGATAATCCCTGGTAAGCACCAGCAGGTTTAACCGCCTGGCTGCTTTCAAAAAATCAGCATCACGCTCAACAGATACCCCTTCCAAATAACGACCAAGATTACCATAGGAGGGACGACTCAACATGTAATTCACAAAAGAATTATTCTTCAGGTTAAACCGGGTACCAAATGACTGACCAGGAATGACCTGTATTCTATTGGCATCACCTGAATCAATTTCAAAACTTACATTGTAAATAAATCCATCATTGATGTAGAGACTTGCACTATTGAAACGAATGGGGCCTTTGACGCTATCAAATATTTTTGTTTTGGGGTTGAATTTATATACCGTTACAGCCTGTTGCATTTTAATAGTAGCCGACAAACTATCATTATACGTTAGTGATGGAACATTACCCATCGTTTGCTTTCGCAATATAGCTTCGTCGGTACCGATACTTTTTTTGAATAACGCATACAATGTATCTGTATAAGACTTTAATTGCGTTGTATCGTTATTGGTCAGGGATGCCGCCGGATATTTTTGTATGGCATCAACCAACCGCTGATAATAATCACGAAACTCCCGTTTACTGCTCCCTTTTTCCAATCCATCCTCCCGCTCGCAGTACTCGCTGCTGCCACTGATATAGCATAGGCTGATAACCATTTGCTGATCGAGCTTTTGCATCCGGTAAATAATCTTGGGGAGATTGCTGAAACTGGCCTGCTGGCGAACAGAATCCCAGGTAAATGTAATGGGTGCGGCGGCTGGTGCAACTGGCTGTGCACGGGTGATCCCGGTTAGTAATAGGAGCAGCAATAAGCAGGCGCACTCACGCAGGGTTAACTGCCCTAACATTGATTTGCTAAGCATTGTTGTGTTGTTATAATGAGTAATACAGATGGTCGTTGCAAAAAATGTCAACAAACCGGGGGGAAGGGTTTACTCCAGTAATCTGTGGGGGAAGGGCTACATCATAAACCTACAATACACATCAGCTTTTTGCAAGCTTTTCCAGCGATATTTTTCTGTTTTTCTGCCATGGAGCAGTATCTTTCAGCCACACCCTTTACACTGCCGCATGAAATTATTCGCCTACCTCTCTGTGTGCCTGCTACTTATATCCTGTAGCCGCCAGTCATTTCGTACGCTTAGTAAAACCGAAAAAACAGCCATACGGGAAGCCCGTAAAAACTGGGCAACCGATAAAAACCACGCCCATGTACTGCTCATGACCACCGAAGGCAATATGGTGGTGGAACTCTCCAATGAAACACCCCTGCACCGCGATAATTTTATGACAAAAGTGAAAGACGGATTTTACGACAGCCTGCTCTTTCACCGCGTCATCAACCGCTTCATGATCCAGGGCGGTGATCCCAATAGTAAAAATGCCAAACCCGGTGAGCGACTGGGTGGTGGTGCCGCACCCGGCGACCGCATCCCGGCCGAATTCAGAACCAGTGCCGGTTTATACCACCAACGCGGCGCTTTGGCCATGGCCCGTACCAATAACCCCGAAAAAGCCAGCAGTAACTGCCAGTTCTATATCGTACAAAGACCCGCCTGGCGCCCGGCCGAACTGGATAGCACCATCCTGCAACGCAAACTAACCCTGACCGAAACCCAGCGGAATATCTATACCTCCGTCGGCGGTACCCCACACCTGGATGGGGAATACACGGTATTCGGACAATTACTATCCGGTTATGATGTGCTGGACCGGATTGCCGCCACAGCTACCAAGAATGACCGGCCCGAAACAGATATCCGGATGCGCTTATTCCTGCTGAACCAAGGACGGAAAAAGCATAAATAATCACAAATCATTGATTATCAGACAAAAGAAAACCCGGACACAATGTATCCGGGTCTCTTGCTTGCTAACCCGCTTTAGCCGGGTCGGTATTCATGGGATATCCTGATTGGCATTGAGCCGAAAGTCTTCAGAATCACACCCCCCGATATGATTCCTCCAATCTCGCGGCCAATATGATCGGCCTATCCGGATCTTACGAATGAAAGGGATAACAAGTCTACATATTCGCAGGAATTGTTATTTTTGGATGTCAACCGCCTTGTGCAACTGATCACCCCCCGTTCTGATGCCAAAAGTACACTGACTGCTCACACGAGTCAACTGCGAAAATTCGCAGGTTGGGGCATTTTTTCGGGGTATGCTATTGAAACCCGTACTGTAATGGAGGCTAAGAAAGATTTTGGTAGTTATACCCGCGCATTTGTAACCGATGTTCCGGCCGACCTGAACTCGGAGGAAGCACAATATTTCAAAAAAACCATTCCGAAATTTCCGGAAGAAGGGGTTTATATCTATTCCTTTGCCCGCGGCCGTATGATTTATGCCGATGGCTGGGAAGAAGTGATGGGTTATCGCGATGATGAGATCACCATGCTCAAAATCGTAAGCATGACCGCCCCCGACTACAAGCCCTTTGTAGACGAGCTGAACGATAAAGCCCTCCAGTTCATCCATAAAACAACCACCGATCTCGATAAATACAGTTTTCTGATTGAATCTAAAAAGCTGCACAAAAACGGCACCGCCATGCCCATTGTGGCCAGGGTAGGTGTGTTTGAACACCGCGATGGTAAAGTACTCTCCATCATCGGTCGCTTCCAGGTGAACAGAAGCCTGCACTTTGGTAAAGTAATGCGGTATGCTGCATTCGGACCGGAGAAAGCAGGATTTGAAGAGGAGCTGAACAAAACACTGTTTTACAAATACGCTATTTCCAACAAAGAGAAAGAAGCCCTGGCGCTGATTGCCAAAGGATTTTCATTCAAAGAAGTGGCGCAGAGTTTTAATGTATCGCAGTCGGCTATTGAAAAAAGAATCCTGCCCCTGTACAAACGTTTTGATGTGAAGAGCCTCACACACC
>JAACZQ010000044.1 GCA_009996675.1 Chitinophagaceae bacterium | reverse complement strand
CAATGACCGTATACTGAATGTTTCGAATCACCTCGACACTGTTTCAACAGAAATCAAAAACCTGATCGCGGGTTTATCCATCAGGGAAAAAGAGGATTTTGATGCCGTACTGGAAATGATTGCCCATCTCCGGTCCGACACCGCTTACCGGAATGATTTGCGCGAGATACTAAGTAAGCTGTATAGAGACTCCGTTAAAGCAGCGCATACCGTTACACCGGAAGAGCCCAGCAACAAATTCATTTCTGATAAAGAAATCCTGGACGTTACCGGCAATTTTGCCCCGCTCATTGAAGCAAAGAAAAGAGAGGAAGATAAAATCAAAGCCAAACGCGAAGCCCTGAGTGCGTTGAATCAGTTGAAACTGAACAAGGGTGAAATCAATTACCAGACCGATACGGTGAATAAAGTCATCAAGCGGTTTACCCTCTCCATCAAAAACCGGGCTGAAGTTATTGGCCTGCATAACTATACGTTGAATAATGATTTCAGCAGTTACAAATTCGGGCTTATCAATACATTGATCTATCAATCGTTATTCATACAGGAAAAAAATGGCAGTTTTAAAGGATTGAACGGATGGGATACCGCTTCCGTCATCAACAGGGCAAGGGCCAATAACTGTAAAGTATTGTTTTCAGCTATCATGACAGCCCCCGCTGCCGATATTAGTAAATTTCTGCACGATCCCAATCTGCAGGGTAAACTGGCCAGCAATATCATTGCCCTCATCAAACTCCGCAATGCTGATGGCGTGAATATCCGTTTCAACTATTTATCCGCTGCAGATAAAGTATTATTTACAGATTTCATGACCCGGCTTTCAGATGCCATGGCCGAAGAAAATCCTTCTTTTCAGCTATTCCTTACCCTGCCCGCATTCGACGACCGGGAAGCTTACGATATAGCAGGACTCGATAAAGTAGTGAGCCGGTTTCTGATCGACATGACCGAACCGGCTACAGCCTCCAGTACAGGTGCCCTGGCAGCCTTATCCGGTGAAAGCGATAATACCCTGGAAAATACCCTCTCCCGGTACACCGACCAGGGGATGCCTGGAAATAAAACAGTTTTTATCCTGCCCTACTACGGCATTAAATGGAAAGTGAATAACAAACAACTGCTTGCTCCTTATGTCAAGGCCCTTCCCTACAATGAAATCAGGCAAACCTACAAGGATATGCCTGTTTATTATGATGCCGTAGCCGGCAACGCTATTATTGATGCCTTTGAATCTTTTGCAGGCGATCGCAACCGGAACAAACAGGTAAGAATTGTATTTGATGACGGTAGCTCACTGGAAAAGAAATACGACTTTATCCTGGAGAATAAATTAAAAGGTGTAGCGCTGAATGCACTTGGATTTGATAAAGGATATGGCGACCTGTGGGACATGCTGGCCTATAAGTTTGCCTTGATTGATACCTCCTTTCTGCCCGATAGTGCCATGCTTGGGCATACACCTGCTGCAGATCTTTCCTGGCTGGACAAACTGAAACGACGGATGACTTTATACTGGTACATCCTGCAAAACCCTTGCAAAGTATGTTTTGAAGATACCACCAACAGCGCCAATAACCAGCTGTTACACCAGTATCTGGAGGATTTACGTATTGATTCACTGATGGATGCCGAGAACAAAACCATCAAAGACCCGAAAGAATGGTACAAAAACCGGTTTGAATACGTAAACTATAAACTCACCGGTTTTTTATTCTGGGTAACACTCCTGCTCTTCCTGCTGCTGCTTACCGGTATCATTGTGCAGGTATATCAGATTAAAGTGCACAGCGCGTCCTGGAAATGGAAAAAATACGGAGAATATATATTAACGGGCATGAGCATTCTCTTTGTCTTGTTCTGTTTTACCTATCTGTTCAGCGATGACACCATCCCTTTCTTCGGATCCTCGCCTGCTGCGAATACAGATATTGCCGCACAGGTAAGTAATGGTGGTGCAATGAAAGATGTTGGCTTATGTGACACAGTAGAAAGCCAGACCTGTATTAATATGCCCATTCAAACCCTGATGCTGATCATTCTGGTGGGTATGGCCGCTGGTGTAGCGATCACCCGCTACCTGATCTTCCCGCTGATCAGGCGAGATGATATTCCCTGATACAAACCTTTTGCATGTCATTATTAGACACTGCCGGCATATTCCGGTTTCATAAAGAGCAAATTAAGCTATACGGCGCCGGAACCGCCGGGGCACTGGGTTGGGAAGATCAACAGGCTCAGGAACAAAGATTTGAAGTGCTTTGCCGGATCGGGAACCTCAATCACCATTCGGTTATGGATATCGGATGCGGTCACGGCGATCTCCGTGGCTTTCTTTCCCATCATTTCCCGGATGCCCGTTATTTTGGTATTGAACAAATACCAGAATTACTGGATATCGCAGCGGCCAAATATGCCCATATCCCCGAAACACTTTTTTTTCAGGGCGATTTTACCACTGCAGAATTACCGGTAACCGATTACATACTGGTATCCGGCACTTTAAACTATCACAATACCGACCCCCTCTATGTACCCAGGATGATTGAAAAGCTATACAACAATTGCCGCATAGCACTCGGCTTTAACCTGCTCAGTTATGCCGATCCTGCACAAGGACTGATCGTATCCTATAAACCTGCTTTTATTGAAGAGTATTGCCGGCAATTAAGCTCAAGGGTTGTATTAACCAATGACTATCGGCCCAATGACTACACCTTATTCATGTATCATTAATACTTACACCGGTTTCACAGCATTGTCCAACTGCGCATTACTGAAATCCACTCCCTGCATTTTACAGTCAACCCAGGTACTGTATGCACACCGGCTTCCTGCGAAACTGGCACCATTGAAATTACATTCGGTAAAATGAGCCTGGGTGCAATTGCTTTCTGAGAAATCTCCATGATAAAAGAGTGTATTAATTGCTTCCACACCGGAAAAATCTACACCCTTCGCCGACAGGTTATCTGCTTCACAATTCACAAAAACAGTATTGGCCAGAACCGCCCCCTCCAGCCTGGCCCTGCGTAACATTACGCCCTGCAAATGCAATCCGCGCAGTTCTGCGCCCTGCAGGTTGGCTTCCTGCAGCGAAGTATAATGCATTGCACGGATATTAAAGCGGGCACCGGTCAAATCGGTTTCATTCAGTCCGGCTTCATCGAGATCCGAGTCTATAAAAACAGCATTACGCAATTGGGCACCCAGGAATTGTACTTGTTTTAGCTGATATCCATTCAGCACTATCCCATTCAGATTGGCGTGTTCCAGTAATGGTTTTTCACCGGCAGCACAAAGCCGGTTCCACTCATCCTTATCCGACCATAAACAACGGATCTGATGCAGGAACGGCCGCCAGTATTCATCATCCAGTATCACGCCTTCAGTCTGCACATCTTTCAACCTTGTACGCGAAAGTTCCAGCCCGGATACCCGCGCACCGGTCAAACTGGCGCCTTCCAGATCTGTCATTCGCAATGCAGCCCGCTCGAGCGACATATTACCCAGATCACAACCCCTGAGATCGGCATAGGAGCCGGGAGCCAATGCTGCCACTTCCCGATTGAATGCATCTACATTGGCAGTTAACAAATCAATCCAATGGTTTTTATTCTTTGCGTGCATGGGCTATGCTGAGTTTTACTTATTGCGCTTTTTTGTCTTTTTCTTTTTTGGCTTCAAACTTGGCAGGTATGGCCGCTCCATAACTGATTACCTCTGTTTCGAGGTGATGCGCATCTGTGTCTTTTTGTTTTTTAAAAAATTCATTCTTCTTAACATATTCCGGATCACCTTCCAATTCCTTCACTTCCTTGGTTACCGGATCCGTTACTTTTACTTTATCTGTTTTAATAGCCATGGCATTCTCTCCCACATCCTTTACCGCGGTATAGTTGGGTATAGATTCTACCAGTTCACGATCATCAATAAGTTTATTGGTAGCTTCCACTAAACGGGATAAATATTTACCGGCACGATATACGGCATAAAACGGAAGTTGAATATAGGTATGCAGAGAATGTAAGGCATCACCTACATTTTCATTGGCCGATTGCAGGAATAATTCTTTACGAAGTTTATATTTTACTTCGCGAAGATTTTGATATGCCAATACTTCCTCGTTCTTTTGACCACTTTTTTGTGATTCTGCTTTTGCTTTGTCTTGCAGTTTAGTCAGTTTTTTTCCTGCACCCTGATCCAGTACGGTATGTTGTACAGCTCCCTCTGATGCATATACTTCATTGGCAAACGTAAGTGCTTCCGCAATTTTGGATCCCAGGGCTTTACCCACCCGGTCGAACTCCCGTTGCAATTCATCTGTCATGGGCTGTACATCTTTGATTTGCGCCAAACGCAAACGCAATTGTTTTACTTCGCCCAATAATTCCTGATAGATTTCATTGGATGCACGTGTTTCCCTGGCCTGTTCTTTATATTTTTCTCCAAAAGCCGATTTACTACTCAGATTCAGCAGTTCCTGCTCTTCCTGCGCATACAGCTTGGCCTTTGCAGCCATTCGCGTAGTCACCCGGTCTTTAAAATTGGCGCAGCGGGCCCAGGCCGTGTCCAGTTTATTTTGCATGGCCGTTTTCGCATCCCCCGTTAAATTTTTTGTGGTTTGTGTAGCATAGTCTGTCCATTGTGTTTTGTCCATATTCCTGGCCACTTTTACCAGTGACCATATCTCCATATCATCATCCCTTTCTTTCTCAGCCTGCTTGGTCATTTTACCAACTTCTTTACCGGGTGTGATATTCATGGTACCGCCACTCTGATTCAGGGCTTCACCATGTATCCAGTCGGCTGCATACACATTGATATCAAATACGGTACCCGGATCATAAGGCACCTTAAAATGCGACCTGAATTCACGGTTCAGCATACCAACAGCAATTTCGGTACTGCTGCCTCCCATCGATAAGTCAACATCTGAAGTCACGGCCATCGAACCAACCGGATCAAAAATTTGCGCCAGCTTATCATTTTCACTTGATTTTGCTTCACCGGCCAGTTGCGCCTTGGTTTCCCTGAAAGCCGCATTTTCCTGCGCCTGTTTGGCAACTTCATCCTTCATACCCTTCAATGCTTCTACCGAAAAAGCTTTCCATTTTCGCCAGCGCATATCCACCATAGCATTCATGAAAAGCAAACTGTTTTCATAGGAAGGTTTTTTCTTGACCGAATCGGGCCATTGCCCCATGGTTAATGCACCACGCAGTTTAAACCAGTTGGCCTCAAAAGGACCACGGAGTATATCCATCATGGTATCATCATCCGTAATCCAGTTGACCCTTTCCTTATCCAGCACAGAAGCAATCCCTTCTACAGTATCGGGCACAAATTGTATATCCTTTTCTTCCTCATCAAATTTCTCGTCGGCATAGGGATCCAAATCTTCGGTTTCATCTACAATCTCTTCATCAAACCGTTTATCGTGACTATTCCATTCCCAGTTTCTTTCCTTGTCATTCAGTTTCTCTTCAACGGCACTGGCAGGAGGTGCTTCGGCTTTAAGGGCTTCCGTAGCCGCGGCCAGTTCACCCGGACCATAAACCCGTCCCCCGTGCTTAATACGTCGTTGTACAGGCGGTAAACCCACCATGGTTCCCATGCCCGCATCCGGCATCATGTCACCCGATTTTTCACGTAATGGCTCAGACTGCGACTGATCGGTTCGATCCTTTTTTTGTGCAGGATTAAACCGGGTTACAGACGCTTGCGATACTGCTGATTTATTTGTGTGAGTCTGATAAGCTTCGTGAGACTGTTTGTGATCTGCAGCTTTTGACTTACGCTGTGTAATAGATTCACGCAGGTTTTGTTCCTGTTCAAAACGACCGACTGACTTTTCAGCTTTCTGTGTTTTGCTACTATTCTTACTGATTTTTATTTGCTGAACAACGGGAACAGCGGGTAAGCTCATACCTTCCTGGCCCAGGCTATCCGCAGCCGAAATACCTGCTGGTGGTTTGCTATCCCTTATGTTTTGTTGTTCACTCATATTATTGCAATCAAACCGACACTGCTGTTAATTTGTTTTTACATTCGGCCATCAATGCATGAACACTTTCATCATCAGGCCGGTGTTTGTAAATGGTTTCCAGGATTGGCAAAGCTGCTTCAGGCTGCTCCAATGCCATATATGATTTAGCCATATTAAACAGTGTTCCTCCGTCCGGACCATAAACCATTACAGAGCGGGTGAAATAAAAAATGGCGGATGCATAATCACCGGCCCGATACATAAACATGCCAAAATCAAAAGCAATATCTTCTTCCTCTGCTAATGGGAAATAGTCTTCCCATGCACTATGCATTAACTGCCGCAATCCCTGCAAATCAGTTTTTCTGAGGCTATTTATTTTTTGTGTAAGAACCGGTAGTACTTTTTTAATGAGCTGAATATCTGCATAACCCAACCGTATCAATGCATTGATTTCTTCCATCGACATACTCCCGAGCTGTTTGATTGCCCATTGCGTGATGGTAAAATAATCGTCTGGGTTAAAGCCTCCCATATGCCTTTGCCAGGCCATTCGTGTCAGTGAAAACGATAAGGGGTTGGGTGTAAGCATAAGACAGCCGATATGCAAACTGGCATGCTGAAAGGGCCTGTAATATACTTCCCCGCCCAGGCTCCGACAATAATGCGCCATTGCATGATAATTCACCGACAGGGAAATACTGCCATGTTTAACCGGGGACGGTGCAGTGTTTCTGGTGATGTTTTCCAGGCGGTAATCGCCTTTGTCTGCTGTAAGCAAAATACAGCCACCGGAAGACAGTCCACGTAAATAGTCGATCGACTGCACTACTTGTAATGGTATTAGTGTGTATACAGATTGCAGGCGTTTGGCATAATCGTGTAACAAATCATTCAACCAGGGGTTGGAAAATGTACCGGGCATGGGGCCACGGTCATACCGGCACAAAGCTGTCTGAAGCAAAGCCGCAGCATCTTCACTCCCCTCCATACTTGCCGGAACGGTAATGGTATTGTAACAGGCTTCCCATCCGCCGTCTTTGAAATAAACCAGTTCTGCCGGTACGCTGTCAAACACATAATTGGCAATAACAATTGTTGGCTTGTGCAAATCGCCCGAATTTATTTGCGCTCCGGATACCTGTAATACCAGTTTATCGGGTTGTTGGAAATCGAACAGAGAAAAATCCAGTACCCCTTGTTCACAATAATGTGCGAATGAAGGGTGTGTGCTCCAGAAATTAATATTGTGTTGTGTAAAATCAGTTAAGAGATAACGGAAAAGTGTGAGCGGTACTCCGGCGATATGACCGAGCTTTTCGAGCTGGCGGAGCACCTGAAAAGCAAAGCGACCGGATCCTCCCCCCAGTTCAATCAGGTATAATGGCTGCTCCTGTTCATAATCCTGGCAATCCAGCATAACCGCAAAAGCCATTTCAGCGTAGGCATTGGCCATGGAAGGATTGCTGGTGATGTATTGTGGCACTTCACCAGTTTGCCAGGCAGCAGGACCTTTTTCCATAAAATAACGGCGCTGCCACTGCCATATTACAGATTGGGAAAACAGTTGTCCCTGTTCCAGAACAATGGTTTCGACAGGAGTACCCGGTGGCAGCATATGGTTATTTTTAGAACTGGGTGCGAATATTACTTTTCTGTCTAACGTGCTTTATACAGTTTATACATTTCGTCTACACTCAGCTTACCCTCTTTAAACAAGGCCATTTGTTCTTTATTCGCGCCCATCAGTTCCAGCGATTGCTGTACTTCGGGATTTTGGTAATTGTCTTTGGCATGGGCAATAAAGGACATCGCATCACTGGCTTTACCGGCGGAAGTACGGGGATCCAGTTTACCCTTACCCACCAGTCCGGCATCAATAGCTTTTTGTTTGATCCAGCGGAAGAGACCTGCACCGGCTTTGATGCCTTTACCTCCTGCCACCAATCCTGCACCTACCGCAGCACCAATACCGGTAGCGCCGGTACCCACCATGGTAGCATGCCCAGCGGTTTCAATACCGGAAGCCACCGAATTCACAATCGCACGGTTACGTTGTTTTTCCCGGACCACTGCCGCGCGTTTGGCAATCTGCAGCATCTGGTACTGCTTAATCATGTTGGCATCTTTATACCCCTTGCCCCCATCGGCTGAAAGGGTTTCTGCGCTTACATTACCACCCGATTCTGCCAGGCGCGCATGTTGTGCTTCCAGTTTCTTTTTCTGTTTATCGGTATATACCGCCGTACCAATATTGCGGGCCGTATCCAGACTCGCTGCTGCCAGTCCCAGTCCGGGTACCGCACTGCTACCGGCCATGGATAAAGCGCCACCAGCAATGGAGAGCCCTCCGCTGGCTACATCCAGCGCACCACCGAAGCCGCGCTTGGCATCACCGGTTTGAATACCCTTCACCAATTCCTTGGCTCCCAGTCCGCCCGTAACCGTTCCGCCCAGAATACCCAGGCTGCTACCGCCATAAGAAGGCCCGAGATCCAGTTTCTGGTTTTTGATGGTATCGGCCGCTCCAATACCACTACCAATGGCCGAAGCCAGCGGCAAACCTGTGCCCGTGATGGAATTAACCGAATCGGTTGAATCTGCCTGTCCGTTTACCGCAGAACTGGCAAAAGCACCCGTTGCTTTGGCACCCGAGGCAAGGGCACTGCCAGCGGCAGAAGCACCGGATTTGATCGCAGACCCGGCCGCCGTAGCACCGGATTTGATGGCGGAGCCACCGCGACTGAAAAAGCCTTTCATTTTATCCCAGAAGCCTCCCTGTACTGGTGCTACATAAGAAGGAGCTGTTACCCTGCGGGTGAATGTAATCCCGTCTTTGGCTTTCATTTGCATGGCTTTGGCACCCATATCATCCGCTTCTTTTTCCAGGCCCGTATCATCATTCACCGGAATCCCCTGTTTCATCTGCAAAGTGGGTTTTACACGCCCCTGTTTTTGCTGTACCGTATGCCAGGCTTCATGTGGCAAATGTTTTTCCTGTCCGGGTGCTACATGTATATCCGTACCCTGTGCATACGCATGGGCATTCAATTGTGCGGGTTTAGAGGAATTGTAATGCACTTTCACGTCATCAATGGAGATACCGGAGAGATTTTCAATGCCCGACTTGAGTTTATCAGGCATACCGGTTTTATTGGGAGTGGGTGGCGGTGTATTGCCATTTTCCAGTTGAGCAACAGTACCCGTAGTTTTTCGCTTCATCTGGACTTCCTCTTCTTCACCACCCATTTTTTGTATAGTCTCAAACTTACCCTGTAGCGGTTCTTCTTCTTCTTCCACACGCTGTACCGTTTCAAATTTACCTTGCAGTGGTTCTTCCTCTTCTACGCGTTGTATGGCTTCAAACTTTCCCTGCAGTGGTTCTTCTTCCTCCACACGTTGAATGGTTTCAAATTTTCCCTGCAGCGGTTCTTCTTCTTCCACTCGTTGTATGGCTTCAAACTTTCCTTGTAATGGCTCTTCTTCCTCCACGCGCTGAACCGTTTCAAATTTCCCCTGCATGGGTTCTTCTTCCTCTGCCCCTACTTTTTGTACGGGAGCTACCGCCGGCAAAGTTTTTCCATAAGCCGGTGTTTTGGGAGCAGATTCCTGCTCACGCTGTTTCTGGCGTGATGTAAGCGCTGTGTTTTGGGTACGCATAGCAGTAGTTTTACCGTTGCGGAACACAACGGTTGTGGTAATGAAATATACGGCTTTTTTACCATTTCGCATAGCGCAGAGGGCATAATTCGTTGCAAAATGTGCGGGTAAGAAGGAATACCCATATTTTTACAGCAGGAGCCGTACAATGGCAGTCCGGATGATCAACCCGGGATGCTGTTGGCTACTTAAAGAATTGATTCATAAACTGTTGATCGCTATAACACTTTTGTATGCAGGTACCAACCATGGCCGAATTAATGAGCAGGGGTGAAAGTCCGGATGTATTGTTTTGGGTAGGATGTGCGGGCAGCTTTGATCAGCGCGCCCAGAAAATTACCCGTGCTTTTGCCAGCATACTGCACAAAGTGGGTATTTCCTATGCCATCCTCGGCAAAGAAGAAGCCTGTACCGGCGATCCCGCCCGCCGCGCCGGCAACGAATTCCTGTTTCAGATGATGGCCTATCAGAATATACAGGTGCTCAATGGTTATGGCATTAAAAAAATCGTTACCACCTGTCCGCATTGCTTCAATACCCTGAAGAACGAATACCCAGAACTGGGTGGTCAGTATGAAGTATTTCATCATACCAGTTTCCTGCAGGGACTGATTGATGAAGGCAAAATCAAACTGAAAGAAGGAGGTAGTTTCAAGGGTAAGAAAATATCCTACCACGACAGCTGCTATCTCGGCCGCGCCAACAATATTTATGAAGCACCCAGAAAAGTACTGGAAGCCCTGGATGCCGAACTGGTAGAAATGAAAAGATGCCGCAGCAAAGGGCTTTGCTGTGGTGCCGGTGGAGCACAGATGTTCAAAGAAGATGAACCCGGCAACAGCCGCATTAATATGGAACGTGCCGATGAAGCCCTGGCCACCGGTGCCGGTTTTATTGCAGCAGCCTGCCCCTTCTGTAATACCATGATGACCGATGGCGTGAAAAACCGCGAAAAAGAACAGGAAGTACAGGTACTGGATATTGCTGAAATGATTGATCAGAGCATGGAAGGGTGAAGCGTGAAGAATAGATTTGAAAATGTGTAAATTTGGAAATGAGTTGTCAGTAATGGGTATTGGATATTCTAGTGCCAACATCCAACTTCCAACCGAAGAAATCCGAGATCTGAATCTAACATTTCTTAAATCTCACGCATGCGCAATTACTTTTCTGTATTTCAATGGAAATATTATTCTGTCCGCAGATCGCTATGGATGGTGCTGTATTTTTCGGTTTGCTATTTCCTTATCGGACTGATGAACGATAAGCCCTATACCCCAACCCGTATAGCTGTAGTAGCTTTATTGGTAGTTTTCTGCGCTTTTATTTCCGGGTTCCGTAAAAATGAGGAGTCGGAATAAAGCTTAATTTTGCCGCATGGATTTTTCTTTTGAACAATACCTGCCCGCTGATTTTCACAACAGCTCCCGTGTATGGATTTACCAGGCATCCCGTTTATTTACCATGGGTGAAGCCCTGCAACTGGAACCCAGGCTCCAGGATTTTGCTGCCAACTGGCTCAGTCATGGCGCCCCAGTAAAAGGTTATGCCAACCTGCTTTTTGGTCAGTTTGTGGTTTGTATGGCCGACGAAACAGCTACCGGTGTCAGCGGATGCAGTACCGATAGTTCGGTGCGGGTGATTAAACAGATTGAACAGGATTTTGGGGTTGCTATGTTCGACCGGCAGCAGCTGGCTTTTGTGGTCAAAGACAAAATTCAACTACTCCCCCTATCGCAGTTCCAATATGCCTACAACAATGGTTTCATTACACCAGAAACCCTTTATTTCAATAACACGGTTGCTACCAAAGCTGATATGCTGCAAAACTGGATCATCCCGGTTAAGCAAAGCTGGCTAGCCGCCAAAATACCGGTGCAGAATTCCTGATTTTTTATCCGTAAATTATTGATGTAGCGGCAGCGCCTCAATCCATTGATAGCCCAACACAGGATTGGTAAAATAATGCTCCAGGGGACTGCTGTATTCTGATTGATACAGCCGGATTTTTGTTTCATCCTGGTGACAATGTGCAGCGCCCACACAACGAATCCCTCTTTCACTGGATAATTCCAGTCCGTCTGCTTCGGGAAACAAGTTCAGGTACCCCACACGCCATTGAAACTTAGAGAGTGTAAGCGGAATAACGGATCTGAATAACTTATGCACCTCAAAATTGGAGGCTTTAAAACCATAGAGGTTAACCCAGATTTTAAATACGCTATTATCAGGTATCAGTGCTATGCAGTCTGCCAATCCCTGTTTCCAATTATTTACATCTGCTTCTTCAATATCGCCGCTGATTTCTGTTACGAGTAGTTGTTTGTCCTGATCCCAGTAACTAATTGTCTTCTTATCTGTCATAATCGTCGCACCTGTTTACTGTATGCAACAATAAAACTACTGCGCATCTTCAATATTCAGAATGTGATTTTCATGTGATACAATCCATTACCCTTTCATACTTTTCTGTACAGCCGCTTTTTTTTGTTTTTCTGACAGGCTTGATTTTTGAATCACTTTATTCAGTTGATAACTAACCGAAAGTCTGAAATTGCGGGTATTACTGGAGCTGAAGCTTTCAATATTAAAATTAGCCCCGTAGGTATAAGTGGTGTATTGCTGGTTGGAAAACGGATTGATGGCATTGAAACTCACAATCAGCCTGCGATCAAAAAAGCGGCGCTGGACTCCGAAATTCATGTTCCAGTTGCTTCGGCTTCTCCCCTGCGGATCGGCAAAACTGCTGAACCGGGCGCTTCCTTCAATGGTCATCACACTACTGGGAGTGAATGTATAATTGATACTGGTATAAAAAGTATTCCCATCCTGGTACTTGTACAATAATTTTTCCTGCTCGCTGTATTTATTGATGGTATAACCCATACTGGTATTCACACGAAACTGCTTCGTAAAAGTATAACCGCCCCATACACTGGCTTCATATTCCTGCCGGTCTGCAATATTCCGCCAGCTGGTTTCTGTTTTACCACCGGTAGCGAGGGTGCGAATGGAATTGATAACATTCCTCAGTTTATTATACCCCAGGGATGTGTTGATGTAATATTTCCCTTTGATAAAACTCACATTCCAGTCGTAGTTATCTGCCAGTGCCGGTTGCAGGTAAGGGTTTCCGAAACGGAGGTTATAGGGATCACTGTAATCAATATTCGGGTTTAATTCACCAATACCCGGCCTGCGTATCGTAGCCCGGTAAACCAGGGATGTATTGAGTTGTTTGTTGAATTCCTTGCGTATTGTAAAATTGGGCAACAGGTTCCAATATCCATTCTGCACATTGGCTGCATTGCCTTTGATGAAAGCAAATTCCATACGGGTATGTTCGGCCTGGGCACCAGTGGTCAGGCGGATGTTTCCCGGGAACAGCAAACTGATGCCAGCCCTTGCGGTGAATATACTTTGCCTGAATTCGAAATCATTACTCAACAGATCTACCGGTATATATAAACTATCCGACTTGCGCAGAAAACTTGTATTGAGTGTATTGTGGTAGTACGATGGGTTATAGGTAATTCCTGTTGAAAAATTACTGCCCTTCATCTTCAGAGGTTTATTATAATCTACCCTTCCGGATGCACTTCGGTTATAGGTATCAAAAAACTGCGATTGAGTGGAATCCACTCCGGTAAAACTAAAATCGGGATTCAGGAACTGCTGAAAAAAACCTCGGTCATTATCGTTTTTTCCGAGGTTACCATTGATGATGATGCGCAGGTATTCTGCAGGATTCTTTTTAGCCTTATAGGTATAGGATAAAGTAATACCATGTCCATATCCATTCCCATCGCTGCTATTGGTTCGGTTGCTCACCCGGTACACTTCCTTAAGCCGGTTGATATTGGTATAGCTGGTATGACTTTCGTTATCAAAATAGTTGAGGTTACCCTGGTAGGTAAAGCTCAATAAATGTTGTTTTGATAACTCATAATCGGTCTGGAAGCGCAGGTTGGGTCGAAGGTTTTTGTTCCGAAACTCTCCTTCGGTATTGAAATAATTGGTAGAGTCTTTATAAATATTCTGTCGCTTGGAATAGCTATTCCCGGTTAGTATATTGCCTCCGATGCCTCCAGTGATGTTCACAGACAGTTTCTGTTCCCGGTAACTGGCATTACCCGCAAAATTACCTTCACCTCGGGTACCACCGCTGAGTGTGGTTCGCCCTACCCATCCGATTTTTCCCTTCTTGGTTACAATATTAATCACCCCACCTGTTTCTGTCGCGTATTGGGGCGGTGGGTTGGTCATGATCTCAATTTTATCGATGCTACTCCCCGGTAAACTCTCCAGCAGATCCTGTAATTGTTGTGCATTCAGATCGGTGGGTTTATCATCGATCAGAATTTTAGGTTCCTTACCCTTAAGCAGGATTTTACCATTGGGATCATTATTGATCAATGGCATATTTTTCAGCAGTTCAGATGTAGAAGCCCCGCCGCTCAGTGCGCTCTCCCCAACATTATACGTTATTTTATCGTCTTTGTTTTCAATCAGGGGTTTCTCTGCATATACAATTACTTCATTAAGCGCTGTTGATGCATCATTCAGTTTTATATCACCCAGGTTGAAATCGTACCGTTCTGCACGCAGGTAAATGCTGTCCATTTGCAGGTTAGCATAACCAACCATACTGATGGCCAGGCGATAATAGCCCAGTGGCAATTTATTGAATTCAAAAGCCCCGTTCTTATCTGTAATGGTTTGAAAATTACCGGCTACCGTGGTATAAGGAATTAAACGCAGGCTGGCACCGGATACGGGCTTATTGGTTTTGGCATCCAGCACATTACCTATAATCAACCCCAGCTGTGATTTCGATTTATCCGTGGCCTGCTGGGCCTGCGACTGAGATATACCTGCCAGTAACAATAAAAGAATCAGCGATTTATACATGTAACGATTGCTTGCGAACAATTTACACATTTGTGCGTTTTTTTGCAGGATAAAATTAGATGGCTGGTTAATTTTGCAGGCTTAATCGGTAAATTATGTTAAAGATCTACGGAATACCCAATTGCGATACCACCAAGAAAACCCAGAACTGGTTTCAAAAAGCAGGCATGGCGGTACCATTACACGATTACAAGAAAGATGGTATCGACGCGGGTACGCTGAAGCAATGGATCAGGGAAGCGGGGCTGGATATTATCCTGAATAAAAGGTCCACTACCTGGCGTGAACTGAGTGCAGCCGACCAGGCCAGGGCCAATAACCCTGCACAGGTTATAGATTTATTGCAAACCCATACCAGCCTCATCAAAAGACCTATTATAACCCAAAACGGCAAGATTGTGGCCGTGGGTTATCATGAACCGGCATTTCAGCAGTTGCTTGAAAAGCAATAAGCTATTGCAATAATTGCTTGAGTTTCTGTTGCAGGTCTTCTCCCCGCAGGTCACGGGCGATGATTTTTCCCTGCGGATCTACCAGCATATTGGCGGGGATACCGGTGATACGGTACAGTTGCGCTGCCGCATTGTTCCAGTACTTGAGATCACTCACATGTATCCAGGTGAGTCCATCTGCTTTAATGGCCTGGAGCCAGTTGTTTTTGTCCTCATCCAGAGACACACCCAGCACCGTGAAATTTTTATCTTTAAACGTATTGTAAGCAGTTACTACATTGGGATTTTCCATGCGGCAGGGACGGCACCAGCTGGCCCAGAAATCTACCAGTACATATTTACCCCGGAAGGAAGACAATTTGACGGGCTTGTTATTGGTATCGTTTTGCGTGAAATCCAGCGCTTCGGTACCCACCATGCCTATTTTACCATCTGTTATGCTTTTCCCCAGCATCTGCGCATACATTGTCCGTAACGGCAGGGGCTGCAGGCTGTTGTACACCGTTTCGAGCTCCAGTACATTATCAAAAAGCGGACTGATAGCATACAGCGCAAACGCGCTTACAGGCGATGCGGGGTAATTGCGTACATAATTACCCACTTCCGTAATCACTTTTGCACGAATCTTATTGTATTCCCCGATCATAGAGTCCCGGCGAACGGGATTGGCTTCGCCCTGTAATACCCGTACCAGGTTATTCAGCCGGTCTTTTTCCGGGTTGAATGTTGTCTGAAATTGCTGGTATTGCTGGTGCACGGCCGATCCGGCCAATTGTACCCCGGCCAGGTTGGTATAATCACCGGCCAGGTTAATATCTTCATTACCGATGAACAGTTCCAGTGCATTTTTTGTACCTCCGAACGACAAGCGTAGTAAAGCACCGCCTCCGAGTTTGCCGGTAAATGCAAATTGTCCGTTTTTGGCTACCGCAGTATTAATGGTTTTACCGTCAATGGCATTGACCAGGAATACATTGGCGTTATTCGGCAGGTTTTTCAGGTTGCCTGTTAACTTGTACGAATCAACACCGGTTTGGGCCATACCAAAGATGGGCAGCAATAAACCTATGAACCACTTTCTCATGTTATTTGGAGTGTCTTTTTTTAAGTACGTCAATCACAGATTCTAAGTTAAACCCTTTGGCGTTAAGTAAAAGCAAATAATGGAAGAGCAGGTCCGCCGCTTCATTCAGGAACAGATCGTCGTTCTGGTCCTTGGCTTCTATAACCAATTCCACCGCTTCCTCCCCCACTTTCTGGGCTACTTTATTAATGCCACGGGCGAATAATTTCGCCACATAGGATTCTTCCGGTGAAGCCTGTTTACGGAGCCTGATAATATCTTCCAGGTAAAATAAAAAATCCTCCGAATGGTTTCTTTCACTCCAGCAGGTATCGGCACCAGTATGACAAACCGGTCCGAGCGGATGCGCTTTAATAAGCAGGGTATCTTTATCACAATCCACCGACAAGCTTTTCAGCTCCAGGAAATGACCACTCTCTTCCCCTTTGGTCCAGAGCCTTTTCTTACTGCGGCTGTAAAAAGTTACTTTGCCGGTTTCTTCGGTCTTCTGCAAGGCTTCAGCATTCATGAAACCCAGCATCAGGACTTTCTGGGTCTGGAAGTCCTGCACAATAGCTGGCACCAGCCCATCGGTATATTTGGCAAAATCTACTGTCATGTTTACTTTCTTTTACTGCAGGCAGCCATGCAAATTACTGATTATTCCGCCTCCGGCTATAATCGAACGGGTATTGCTTGCTGATGCAGGTAGTTTTTGACTTCCGCTATCGTAATCTCTTTGAAATGAAAAATACTGGCAGCGAGGGCGGCATCGGCCCCACCGGCGGTCAGTACATCCGCAAAATGGGAAACGGTTCCTCCTCCGCCAGACGCAATGATCGGTACCGGTAACGCTGTTGCCAGGGCATGGGTAATATCGAGTGCAAAACCCTGTTTGGTGCCGTCATGGTTCATGGAAGTCAGTAATAACTCCCCAGCCCCCAGGTCCACCGCCTGCCGGGCCCAGTCTACACACAGCGTTTCCGTTTTAACCCGCCCCCCATTGAGGTAAACATACCATTGCCCGTCGGCTTCCTGGCGGGTATCAATGGCCAGTACAACACACTGACTCCCGAACTCGCGGGCAAGCAAACGGATCAGTTCCGGATTTTTAAAAGCAGCGGTATTGACCGAGATTTTATCAGCCCCGTTTTCCAGTAATATTTTTACATCCTCCACACTGCTGATCCCTCCGCCAACCGTAAATGGAATATTAATGCCGTGCGCAATACGGTTCACCAGATTACTGAGTGTTTTTCTTTTTTCGTTGGTTGCCGTGATATCCAGGAACACCAATTCATCAGCACCTTGCTGTGCATACAGTACCCCCAGTTCCACCGGGTCACCGGCATCACGGATATTTTCAAAATTTACGCCTTTCACCGTCCGCCCATCCCGGATATCCAGACAGGGTATGATTCTTTTTGCGAGCATAGCCATTGGTTTATGATCAGGCAGAGGCTGATGAACGAATATTCATCGCTGCCAATGCTTTTACTGATATCCTGTTTTCGTAAATCGCTTTCCCTACAATCGCTCCTTTGCAACCCAATGCTGCCAGTGCTTCCAGATCGGCTAAACTGCTCACACCACCACTGGCAATAAAATGAAGATCGGAAAATGCTTCAAGGATCGACTGATACAACTCCAATGAAGGACCTTCCAGTTTTCCGTCCTTGCTTACATCTGTACAAAAGAGTTGCCGGATACCCAGTGACTGGTATTGCCGGATAAAATCGTAGATACTGATATTGGTTGCTTCCAGCCAGCCGCCGATGGTAATCGATTCACCCCGTACATCGGCCCCCAGCATAAACTTACCCGGTCCGTATGCCTGTATCCAGGAAGCAAATAACTCGGGCGACTTCACCGCCAGGCTTCCGATGGTGGCCATAGCGGCACCGGAATCATACACCGTCTTCAGATCGGTTTCTGTTTTAATACCTCCACCAAAATCAATCACCATACCGGTTTGTGTTGCCAGTTTTTCCAACACTTTCCAGTTGATTACCTGTCCGGCTTTTGCGCCATCGAGGTCAACCAGGTGCAGACGGTGTAGCCCAGCCCCTTCAAAAGCTTTGGCTACTTCCAACGGATTTTCATTGTAGATGGTCTGCTGTGCATAATCTCCCTGCGTCAGCCGAACACACTTACCGTTGATGATATCTATTGCGGGAATAATTTCCATATCGAATAAATTCCTTTATATTTTTTCCAGAAAATTTTTCAGTATCTGTTCGCCAACACCGGCACTCTTCTCCGGATGAAACTGTGTGCCGTAAAAATTTTGTTTATGCAAAGCTGAACTGTATGGCAATACATAATCGGTTGTGGCAATTGTATGTTCTCCCAGTGATGCATAGTATCCATGTACAAAATAACAGAAACTGTTTTCTGTCACAGCATCAAACAATTTTGTCTTCAGGTTGAAAATAGTATTCCAACCGATTTGCGGCACTTTTTCACCACCACCTGGTTGCGGCTGAAACAATCGAACCGTTTCATCAAATATGCCCATGCAGCTGGTATTGTTTTCCTCGGAATAGGCGCACATGAGTTGCATACCCAGACAAATACCCAGTACCGGCTGTTGCAGTCCGGATATTAAACGGTCCAGTTGCCTTGCCCGCAGGTATTCCATGGCCGTACTGGCTTCTCCCACTCCCGGGAATATGACTTTATCGGCCGAAGCAATCGCCTCAGGATCATCTGTTACTATGGCACTGGCACCAATCCGCTCAAGTGCATATTGTACAGATTGTATATTTCCGGCATTGTATTTTATAATGACAATATTCATACGCTTTTATTGTAGTACTCCTGCTAAAAATCTACTTGTTGCTTCATCCACCGAAGTCTGCCCCTCCAGTGCCTGGATATAGGCTGTTCCTATAATGGCCCCATTGGCATATTCGCAGGCCGCAGCAAAACTCCCTTTATCTTTTATCCCAAACCCTACCAAAACAGGATTTTTCAATTGTAGTGACTGCAGGCGTTGTAAATAAGCGCTTACCTGGTTGAAATCCTGCGCATGGCCGGTGGTCGCGGAGGAACTCACTGCATACAGGAACCCGCTGCTTAAACGATCCAGCTTCCGGATTCGTTCTGTACTGGTTTCGGGTGTCACCAGGAATATAAAATCCAAGCCATAGCGTTGTATGACCGGACCATAATGATTTTCAAATTCATATTCAGGTAAATCGGGTAGAATCAATCCATCTACCCCCACCTGGGCTGCTTCTGAACAGAATTTTTCAAACCCGTATTGCATTATGGGGTTCATATATCCCATGAGCACCACTGGAATATTGGTTTGACTGCGCAATCCTTTTAACTGTTCCAGTAAAACAGCCAGGCTCATACCATTGGCCAATGCAAGGGTACTGCTGGCCTGAATAACCGGGCCATCGGCCAGCGGATCGCTGTATGGCATACCCAATTCAATCAGATCGGCTCCATGTGCTTCCAGGGATTGTATAACGTTCAGCGTACTGTCCAATGCAGGATATCCGGCTGTACAATACACATTCAATACATTTTTTTGCTTTCTTTCGAACAACTGTTGTAATCTGCTCATAACAATGATTGCGCTGGATTGGATCTATAAAAAATTCATGTATGTAGCCAGGTCTTTATCACCCCGGCCGCTTAAACAAAGTACTACCCGGTCGCTTGGTTTCAGCTGCAGGCTCTTCAGAACAGCAAATGCATGCGCTGTTTCAAGCGCAGGAATAATGCCTTCTGTTTTACTCACATGAAAAGCAGCTGCCAGTGCCTCATCATCCGTTGCGCTCAAAAAAACACCTCTTCCTGATTGAAACAGGTTGGCATGCAAAGGACCGATTCCGGGATAATCCAGTCCGGCTGATATACTATGTGGCTCTACCACCTGTCCATCTGCTGTTTGCATCAGCAGACTTTTACTGCCATGCAAAATACCCATGGTACCTAACTGGGTAGTAGCGGCAGACATGCCGCTGTTAACACCATGCCCGGCAGCTTCAACTGCAACCAGCTGAACAGAGGGCTCATCCAGAAAATGATAAAAAGCACCAGCTGCGTTACTTCCTCCACCCACACAGGCTACCACATGTGTAGGCAATGCGTTACCGGTATGCTCTTTCAGTTGTACCCGTATCTCCTCACTGATGACACTCTGAAAACGGGCAACCATATCCGGATATGGATGCGGGCCTACAACACTGCCAATGATATAATGCGTATCGGATGGATGATTGATCCAGTCGCGGATGGCTTCATTGGTCGCATCTTTCAGGGTTTTACTGCCACTGGTAGCCGGTACCACAGTAGCACCCAGCATCCGCATACGGGCCACATTGGGAGCCTGACGTTCTATATCTTTCTCCCCCATGTATACAATACATTCCATTCCCTTCAAGGCACAGACAGTGGCAGTAGCCACACCATGCTGACCGGCACCCGTCTCTGCAATGATGCGGGTCTTGCCCAGGCGGCGGGCCAGTAAAATCTGCCCGATGGTATTATTGATTTTATGGGCGCCGGTATGACAGAGATCTTCCCGCTTGAGGAATAACTGCGTTTGCAATTCTGCACCCAGTCGCAGTGCCTGGAACAAGGGAGTTGGCCTGCCTACATAATCGCGCAGCAGCTGTATAAATTCTGCCTGAAATGAGGCATCAGCCATAATATCGAGGTAACGCTCCCGCAATTCTGCCACATTTCTATGCAGCATCTCCGGAATATACGCACCGCCGAATTCGCCATAATAACCATTGACATCTGGTTGTTGAAAACTGATTGTTGTCATATCTGTTCTTTTATGCCTGCCCCGATCAGAACAAGCTTATAGATTATGCGTGTCCGCTTTTTATTTTTGTTAAAAAAGTTTGTAACAGTGCCATGTCTTTTACGCCTGGTGTGATTTCAAACCGGCTGTTCACATCAATCGAAAACAGATCCTTGGCCACCGGCTCTTGTTGAAATTCCAGCAACCGATCTACATCATCCGGACCAATTCCACCACTCAGGAAAAAGGGTTTACCGATGGTAAGGCCTTTCAACACCGCCCAGTCAAACTTTTTACCGGTTCCGCCATAGCCTGCTCCTTCGGTATCGAAAAGAAACATATCTGCAATGGGTTGATAGTCCTTGATCTTCCAGAGAACCTGATCATCTTCCCGTAAGCGGAATGCTTTGATCACACCAACATAGTCGGCTACTTTTTCACAATACTTAGGTGTTTCATCGCCATGCAACTGAACCAGGTGCAGCCCGCAATCATCCACTGTCTGTAACAATTCTTCGATAGGAGCGTTCACAAATACACCGACTTTATTGATGTGTTTACCCCTGATCTTTTTAATCTCGGGTCGGGGCATGGTCCGGAAGACATAACGGGGTGATTTGGGATAGAAAATAAACCCGGCAAATGATACCCCCAGTTCATCCAGTTGCATCACCTGTTCGGCACTTGTCATTCCACATACTTTAACGCGCATCTTGCTTTGCTTTTAATTGATGGGCAAAATCAGCAAAGGCAACCGAAGGGTTGGGTTCCCGCATAAAATGCTCCCCGATCAGGAAACCACGGAAACCGGCTTCCCGTAAAGTTACAATAGTATCCACATCATTGATACCACTTTCTGCAATAGCCGGTTTGGTGGCGGGTATCTGTCCGATCAGGTCCAGCGATGTTTGTATATCCACCTGGAAGGTTTTGAGATTACGGTTATTCACGCCAACCATATCCACCAGGTCATGTATGTGTTTTAATTCCCCTGCATCATGTATTTCCAGCAACACTTCCATACCCAGGGCTTTGGCAATGGTTGCCAGTTCCACCACTTTTGCCGGACTCAGGCAAGCGGCTATCAGGAGAATGACATCGGCGCCCATGGCTTTCGCCTCGTAAACCTGGTATGGATCGATCATGAAATCCTTGCGTAAAATAGGCAGCTGGTTAAATCTTGCTGCTTCCAGATCGGCTGTGGCTCCGCCAAAAAACTGCGTATCGGTTAATACCGATAACCCGGAAGCCGATTGTGCATACGCTGCGGTAACGGCCTCCACAGTAACCTGGTCATTGATGACTCCTTTGGAAGGCGATTTCCTTTTAAACTCGGCAATAATGCCGTTACGCGCCGGATCCGACAAAAATGAAGTCAGTGAAAAACAGGTACGGGTGAACGCCGGATATTTTTCAAGCTCCTGTATACTAACCTGTGCACGGCGTGACGCTACTTCTGTTTGTTTATGCGATACAATGGTATCCAGTATATTCATGTTATTGCAGGTTAATGAGTTTTTGCAATGCCTGATAGGCTTTACCGCTATCCAGACTTTCTACAGCTGCCAGGTAAGCATCATTATAAGAAGCATAAGCGCCGGTACCATATAAAGCCATGGCGGCATTAGCCAGTACCACGGCATTCTGTGCCCAGCTGCCATCTCCTTTAACGATACGAATAAAAATCTGGGCGGCGGCTTCCACACTGTCGCCACCATGCAGGTCTTCAGCTATTACCGAACGCTTACCGAGGTATTCCGGCGTGAAAATAAATTCACCTTTATTGGTAATTACTTTTGTGTCGTTCGTCAGTGATATCTCATCATATCCATCTAATCCATGTATGATGGTAAACGCATTACCGGTTTCCTGTAAGAGGTAATTGTAGATACGTGCCATTTCCAGGTTATATACTCCAACCAGCTGAAAATCGGGCGCAGCCGGATTAACCATAGGACCCAGCATATTGAAGAAAGTACGTACGCCCAGGTTTTTACGAATCGGACCAACGACTTTAAGCGCAGGGTGAAACAGGGGTGCATGCAGGAAACAGATACCTGCCTCATCCAGTTCCCGGTTCAATACGTCAGGATCGTTTTTAAACCGATAACCCAGTTGTTCCATCACATTAGAAGCCCCGCTGATGGTAGACGCCCCATAGTTCCCGTGCTTGGCTACCAATTGTCCGGCACCGGCCACGATGAAACAGGACAGGGTGGAAATATTGAATGTATTTTTTCCATCACCACCGGTTCCTACGATATCCATCACAGGACGCCCCTGCAGGTTTAGTTTGACTGACAGCTCCAGCAATGCATCCCGGAATCCCTGTAATTCCTCAATGGTAATGCTGCGCATGAGGTATACAGTGATGAAAGAAGCTATCTCGCTTTCATTGTATTGTCCGGCTGATACCTGCAATAATACTTCCCTGGCTTTTTCGCGTGAAAGTGTTTTATGTTCAAAAAGGTATTGTAATATTTTTTTCATCTGGTACTGCTTATTCATTGAAATAAAATGCTGTTATCGTCTGCTTACCCCCAGCCAGTTGCGCAACATGCGTTCTCCGTCGGGGGTGAGTACACTTTCGGGATGAAACTGCACTCCCTGCACGTCATAGGTTTTATGTTTCAGGCCCATGATGTACTGGTGCTCATCCCGCGCGGTAATTTCCAGTGATTCGGGTAAATCTGCCTCAGTTACTACCCAGCTGTGGTAACGGCCAACAGTAATACCGTTGGGCATATCGCGGAAGATATTATGCGCTGCCTGTGCCGCAGTGGCTGCCTGGCAAATGCGAATGGGGGTAGCCACACCATGAAATACCTGGGTTAAGTTGGTCAGACTGCCTCCAAAAGCTTCCGCAATTGCCTGATGACCCAAACAAACGCCCAGGATGGATTTTTGCGGAGCAAACCGCCGGATCAATGGTAATAATTGACCTGCTTCCGAGGGAACACCCGGGCCCGGAGAAAGGATGATTTTGTCGAAGTTTTCAACCGTATCCAGGTCTACCTGATCATTCCGCACCACGGTCACCTGCTCCCGTATGATTTTTTCCACCAGGTGTACCAGGTTGTACGTAAAAGAATCGTAGTTATCAAAAACAAGTATTTGCATGGTTGTTGATTTCAGATGTCAGATCTTTGATTTTTTGATTCATATAGCTATTCAGGAAGCCGGTATTTTCTTTTGTTCGCCCGACACAAACAGTTGATCGCTTTTCACTTTCACGCACGGTTTACGCTCCCAGCTTTCCCGCAATTGCAATTGCGGTTTTTAATGCGTTCAGTTTATTATTCACTTCCTGCAGTTCACTCGCTGGTTTTGATGCCGCTACCACACCGGCACCGGCCTGGTAAAAAAGCGTATTCTGTTTACTCATTAAACTGCGTATCATGATTGCATGGTTACAGGAACCGTCGAAACCTACAAACCCAATGGCACCGCCATAGTAACCGCGGTCGGTGGGTTCATACTGACTGATCAGTTCCATTGCCCGGATCTTGGGGGCACCGCTGAGGGTTCCGGCCGGAAAAGTTTGCGCCAATAAAGTGAACGGATGCTGATCTGCTTTTACCTTACCGGTAACTTCACTCACCAGGTGTATTACATGGCTGTAATACTGCACTTTGCGGTAATGGCTTACTTCAACTTCGGTACAGGATCTGCTTAAATCATTCCGGGCCAGGTCTACCAGCATGACATGCTCGGCATTTTCCTTCTCATCCTGCATGAGTTTTTCAGCAGTTTGCCTGTCGGTTGCATCATCACCTGTTCGTTTAAATGTGCCGGCAATCGGGTGTACTACTGCACGTCCCTGCGATACGATCAACTGTGATTCCGGAGAAGATCCCATCAGTTTATAATCACCATAATCAAAGAAAAACAGGTAGGGCGAGGGATTCACGCTGCGTAGTGCACGGTATACATTAAACTCATCACCGGTAAACCCTTGCTGGAATCGTCTGCTGAGTACAATCTGAAATACATCCCCCCGTAAACAACGCTGAATACCCTTCTCCACCATTTCCATATAAGCTTCATCGGTCATATTGGACGATTCTACCCCCTGCGTACGGAAGGGGTAAACCGGCAGATCACGGCTGCGGATCAGTGATTCAACCACATCCAGTTCCGAATCCAGACCCGGAATCTGGTTTTCGCAGAGGTATAATTCATCCTTATAATGATTGCAGGCAATGACGTACTGGTAAAGCCGGTAACGCATCAGTGGAATGCTGGTTGAACCGGGCTCATGGGGCTGCAATGACACCTGGTCAAAAAACTGAACGGCATCGAAACTGGTATACCCAAACAAACCCTGTGCATACCGGGCTTCTTTATCAGCCGCGGTTTCAACCTCAAAACGGTTCATGAATGCGGCAAGCTGACCCGGCACTGCTGCTTGATGGGTGATGGGCATTTTCTCCGGTTGCTGCAAGGGAAGTTTATATTCCAGCTGGGTTGCAGAACTGATTTCGATACCGGCTATCGCGTTGATGCAGATAAAAGAATAACTGTTTTCTGCAGCGTGGTGATCCGTGCTTTCCAATAATACCGTATCCCGGAAACGATCGCGGATACGCAGGTAAATGCCTACCGGTGTGTATATGTCGGCCAGCATTTTGCTGCATTGTGTGGTTAATTTGATCTTTTTCATAGTTACTTCCTGGCGTCTTTGATCCTTTGATGCTTTTACTGGTTGATTCAGGTTCCGGGCATAAAAAAAGCCCCGACAAGATCGTCGGGGCTTATAATATGATCATTACAGTATGGCAATACCATTACAATCCCCGAACGGAGTTTGTATGCCACCACCACTGTATGTTGATTGTCTGAATCATTACTACGCAAATTTGGGGGAGAACCCGTATACAAACAAATTTTTTTTTGCGCCCCAGGTCGGGTAAATTCCCCATTGAACCTGCTTTTAACGCTTATGAAACGCATTTTTAGCCTTTTTACGGGCTTTTTACTGATGTCCGGACCACTATTGTCACAACGGGAAGACAGCTCGATCCTGATACTCGCAGACCGCCTTTTTGATGGAGAAACCATGCATACCAACTGGGGGATACTGGTATCGGGTCAGTATATCATCGCCATTGGCGATCGTGGCAGTTTGCCGGCGGGTCCCAAAACAAGAACCATTGATCTTAAGAACAGTACCCTTTTACCGGGACTGATTGAAGGTCATTCCCATTTATTACTCCACCCCTATAACGAAACCAAGTGGGATGAGCAGGTTTTGAACGAGCCCGATGCCGAACGTATTGCCAGGGCCGTTATTCATGCCCGTAATACCCTGCTGGCCGGTTTCACAACAGTACGGGACCTGGGCACAGAAGGTGCCGGGTATGCAGATGTGGGGCTGAAATCCGCGATCGATAAAAATATCATTCCAGGTCCGCGTATGATCATTGCCACCAAAGCCATTGTTGCTACCGGCAGCTACGGACCCAAACTCAAAAATACCAAGCACGATATTACCGGTGGTGCGGCCGAAGCCGATGGTGTGGAAGGTTTAACCCTTGAAGTACGTAAACAAATCGGGAAAGGCGCCGATCTCATTAAAGTCTATGCCGATTATCGCTGGGGTATTAACCGCACAGCCCAGCCAACATTTACACTCGAAGAATTAAAAACAGCGGTAGCGGTTGCCGGCAGTAGTGGCCGTAAAGTAGTGGCACATGCCAGCACCGCAGAAGGTATGCGTCGCGCAGCCATTGCCGGGGTATCCACGATTGAACACGGCGATTATGGTACTGCAGAAGTATTTGACCTGATGATCAGGAATCGTGTTGCTCTCTGCCCCACCCTCAGTGCGGCTGAAGCCACTTCCACCTATGATGGCTGGAATAAAAAAACCATGCCCGAGCCCGAACGTGTGGCGGCCAAACGTAAAACCTTCACATTGGCCTTACAAAAAGGCGTTACCATTTGTTTTGGTGGTGATGTAGGTGTCTTTGCTCATGGCGATAATGCCCGCGAAATGGAACTGATGAATAGTTACGGTATGCCAGCTGCCGATGTCTTAAAAAGTGCCACTTCCGTAAACGCCGATGTATTTGGCTATAGCGATCGCATTGGCAGATTGAAGAAAGGACTACTGGCCGATATCATCGCGGTGAGTGGTAACCCCGCGGAAAAAATATCAGATATTCGCAATACCCGCTTTGTAATGAAGAATGGTACTGTTTATGTTAACCAATAATCTTGACCGTATGAGAATGCGTATAGCCCTATGGGTAATCAGTCTGCTCTCCTGTTCGGCTGCATGGGCAGGAACCGGGAATGGCGATGAAATCCTGGGTAAATGGCTCAATGCCTCCAGTCGGGGTCAGATTGAAATTTATAAAGAAGGAAACCTGTATTTCGGTAAACTGGTCTGGTTACGTGAACCCAATGACGAAAATGGTATGCCGAAACTGGACCGGAATAATCCCAAAAAAACAGAACAAGGCAAACCATTGCTGGGCGCCCTGATCCTGCGGGGTTTTAAACAGGATGGCAAGGAATGGAATGGCGGTTATATTTATGATCCGCAAAATGGTAAGGACTATAAATGCTTCCTGAAGCTGCAAAGTCCCAATGAACTTAAAGTCCGCGGTTATATCGGTGTGTCTTTGCTGGGAAGAACCGAAGTCTGGACCCGTATCAAATAAACATGTCTGTTCCCGCTATATCCATCCTGCCTGCTTCTGACATTGATGCCAATGCCTGGGACCATTGTATTGGCAGCGATCCGCATGGATTGATCTATAGCCGTTATCATTTTCTCCATGCTCTTTGCGATCAATGGCATGGACTGGTATTGGGTCAATATGAAGCCGTTATGCCAATACCCTGGCGGCGCAAATGGTTTATACGCTATGCCTATCAACCCGCATTCATACAGCAACTCGGTTTAACGGGTCATTATTCACCGGACGTTTTTCCCGATATACAAAAAGCCCTCCGGAAATTTGTACGCCTGGGAGATAGCACCCTGCACCATGGCAATGCAGCACTGGCAAACTCCTTGCAACATATCCGGCCGCGAAATAATTTTGTATTGCCACTGCACAAGGATTTCGGTCAGATCCGGTCTGGTTTTGCACCATTGCTGCTGAAAAATATGGAACGGGCTTCCAGAAAATCATTGCAGTATCTGAAAGAATACGACCTGGAAGTCATTCTCACACAAAGCCGGATATTGTATGGATCAAGGGTAAGACAAAGGCAGCAAGAAGATGAAGCTGCACTCCTGCAATATTGCATCCAGTATCCCCATCATTGCCTGAGCCGGGTTGTACTGGCAGCAGATGGTGAATTACTGGCCAGTGCTTTATTGGTACAGGATGAGAGGCGTTTGTATCACCTGATTAATAATACTACTGTAAGAGGCCGGGCTATGTTGGCCAATCACTGGCTCATGCATGAATTAATCCGTGAATACAGTGGCAGTAACCGGATATTGGACTTTGAGGGTTCCATGTTACCAGGCGTAGAACAATTTTACAGACAGTTTGGTGTAAGAACCGAAACTTATTATCACTGGGAACTTAATTTCTTTGGTTAAAGAATCAGGCTTCTTTGCTTTGTTTCGCTGCTAAAATAGAAGTAGCAATCAATAAATCAACCGGTCGGGTGATTTTGATATTATCATAAGAGCCTTCAATCAGGAATACAGGTTGTCCCATAGCTTCTACTACTGTTGCCTCATCAGTAAAATCTTCCCGGTAGGATTGTTTAAAGGCAGGCAATAAGATATTGCTGAGAAAAGTCTGTGGGGTTTGAATGATACGCACCTGTTTGCGGTCAGCTACCTGGTGTGTTTCACCGGTTTGTATCCGGATGCTATCGGTTGCTGCTACCGCCGGAATCGCACTACCCTTACGCAGCGCCTGTTCATAACAAGCTTGTATCAATTCACTGCTCACCAAACAACGAACAGCATCATGTACCCAGATTACAGATGGTTCTGTTACCAGTTGTAACCCGTTTTGCACCGAGTGAAAACGCGTTTCACCGCCCACCGTAATCTGAATACGATCGGCTGCTGGTAATGACTGAATAAGTGCAGAACCCTGTTCCTGAAATGCTGCTGGCAGAACCAGGATGATTTGCAGATCGGTATATGTACCCAGAAAACAATCCAGGGTATGCAGTAATACCGGTTTACCCGCCAACTCCAAAAACTGTTTGGGTTCGCTGGTACCCATACGCTGACCACTTCCACCGGCTACAATAACTGCATATTTCTTCATGACGGGACTTTATACAAAAAGGAGCTGCGCAAACAGCCCCTTTTGTTTTTCTCATGTGTATCAGTGTACTCAAATATAACGAAATGTTAACGAATACCTAATACAAATGGGACTGAATATTTTTGTAAATATGTTGCAAAAATGTTAACGCCGGTTAACCCAGCAAAAGCTGGCATTCTTCCAGCAGCCTGTCGCGGTTGATGGCTGCCGTACCCACTTCTTCACAAACCAGCCCGCCTGCAATATTGGCCATTTCTGCTGCCAGCAGCATATTCCTGGAAACTGCATAAGCCAGGGATGCCACGGCTATCACAGTATCACCTGCGCCACTCACATCGGCTATATTGCGGATATGGGTGGGAATGATGCGTACGTCTTCCCCATCCTGGTAAAACACGCCTTTCTCCGATAATGTAATCAGGGATACCTGGTGATGCAAATGCGACTGTAATGCCTGGTGTACCGCCTGCAGGGATGAAAGATCTACCTGGTCTGTTTGCAGGTTCAATCCCTCCTTTACTTCTTTCAGGTTGGGTTTGAAAAGGGTTACCCCACGGTAAGCCAGAAAATTTTTCTTTTTCGGATCAACGGCTGTGATCACCTCATGCTGTTGGCACAATGTTGTTACCGCTTCAATAATTCGGTGCGTAATTACGCCTTTATTGTAATCTTCGAAAATCAATATATCAGGCTTTTCAGTCGTGAGAACCTGCTTCACCTGTTCCAGTAATTGGTCTTCTGTACTGGTATCGATATCTTTCGTGATCTCGGCATCCAGTCGCATCATTTGTTGATTACGGCTCATGATACGGGTCTTGTTTGTTGTTACCCGTTGATCGCTTTGAATGATATGACTGGTATTGATACCTTTCTCCTGTAATAAACCCATCAGGGTTTGGCCATCTGCATCGTTTCCAACTACGGATATCATAGTGGTAATGGCGCCCAGGGCGGCTGTATTCAGGGCCACATTGGCTGCCCCACCCACTCTCAGTTCTTTGTGTTTCAGTACCACTACCGGTACCGGCGCTTCCGGGGATATCCGGTCTACATGCCCCCACCAATAGGTATCCAGCATAACATCCCCGATGATCGCAACCCGACAGTTACGGAAAGAAGCAAAAAGCTGCGCAAAATTTGTCATGCCTGTTTCTTATTGTTCCGGACCGCAAGATAATACAAAGGAATTCCGATTAGTGTAATTATCAACCCTGGCCAGGTAAAATTAGGTTTGTAAATGATCAGCAATACACAGAAAGCCGATCCCATAAGCATATAAATGGCGGGCAATACCGGGTAACCAAAAGCTTTATACGGACGCTCCATATCAGGCCTTTGTTTGCGCAGGATAAAAATACCGGCAATGGTCAGTACATAAAATATCACCACAATGAAGGAAACCATATCCAGCAGATCGCCATATTTCCCGCTCAGGCAAAGCAGGGAAGCCACTACACACTGGGCCCAGAGTGCCCATTCGGGTACGGCATTTTTATTCAGCACACCTGCTTTTTTAAAGAAGAGTCCGTCTTGCGCCATGGTATAATAAACCCTGGCACCGGCCAGTATCAGTCCATTGTTACAACCAAAAGTAGAGATCATGATCATGACAGCAATCACATATGTACCGATATTGCCAAAGATGATATTAGAGGCAGAAACTGCAACCCGGTCTGCCGGTGCATGGGCAATATCATTCAGGGGTAATACACTCAGGTACATGAGGTTGGCAGCCACATAAATAACCGTTACAATCAGGGTACCCAGGAATAAGCTCAGACCAATATTGCGTTGCGGATTCTTCATCTCACCTGCAATAAAAGTTACGTTATTCCAGGCATCACTGCTGAATATAGATCCTACCATGGATGCAGCAATCGCACCGAATGCGGCCACACCCAGTACCGGAACCATACTGTTATCTGCGCCTATACTTTTCATACTCCAGGCATCTGTCCAGTTGGCCTGCCATACTTCTGATTTGGCTGCGAGCAGAAAACCAAATACAATCAATCCGAACAGGGATACCAGTTTGGTTACAGTGAATGTCGTCTGTATCATTTTTCCGCCCTGTACGCCCTTGGTATTCACATAGGTAAGGAAGATGATGATGGCAATGGATACAAACTGTGCCGGGTATATCTTAAGGAATCCTGCCTGAAACAGGATATTACTATCGGTCATTTCCAAAACAGGGAAAAAGTAGCCGGCGAATTTGCTGAATGCTACGCCTACGGCTGCAATGGTACCGGTTTGTATCACAGAAAAGAAACTCCACCCGTATAAAAAACCGGTCAACGGGTTATATGATTCTTTGAGGTATACATATTGACCACCAGCTTTGGGAAACATGGCACTGAGTTCTCCGTAGCTCAGGGCTGCAGTCAGGGTCATGAACCCCGTGATCAGCCACACGGCAATCAGCCAACCGGCACTGCCCACATTGCGAGTAATATCGGCGCTCACGATAAAAATACCGGAACCAATCATGCTTCCGGCTACAATCATGGTTCCATCCAGCAGCCCGAGGCTGGGTTTGAATGATGTTTTGTTTTGCTCAGTCATATGGCAATATGCATTGTTTTGGTGACAGGAAGATAGGGAAAAAGGGGGAAACCATCATCGGCCCCTAAACATAAAGCCCCCCACTATCAGTGGAGGGCTTTATCAATATTGTTATGAATAGTCGAAGCGATTATTTCTTGGTTTTATACAACTCATTCAACCCTTTAATCACATCACTGGTAATATCGTAAGCAGCGTCTTTGTAGTACAAAGCCATTGCATCTGAATTATTTCCCAGGATAAAAGCATACCCTTTTGATTTGTTGTATTCGGCCAGGAAATCGGTGATTTTACGTTTTACGTCCTGCAATTTTTTCATGCTTTCATCCTGCATTTCATTGTTCAGCATCTGCTCCTTGCTCTGGTAAGTTCTTTCCATCTGCGCCAGCTCCTGTTGTTTGCTGTTCAGTTCGGCTTGCGTGAGCGATTGTGCTGCCCGTTGTAATTCCTGGTATTTATTGGCAAAAGCCTGTTTCAACTGGTTCAGTTGTTTGTTATTTTCCATGGCTTTGGCCTGGATAGAACTGCTTACTTCTTTGTAGTAGTCGAAGTGTGATTCAATAGAATCAATTTCAAAATAAGCGATCCTGAAATCACCGGAAGCAGCAGACTGTGTGCCCGACTGGGTAGTAGCCGGCTTGGCAGACGGTGCGGAGAAATGCAGGTAAAACAATACGGCCACCGCAATAACCAGTGCCACATTCAATCCGAGTGTAAAGTTTTTCATGAGAGGCTATTTAGTCTTCAAAAATAACGGCTTTCCGGCGGAGTCATCCGGCCGGGCGGCAAGATTAACAATAATTATCAGATTAAAAAATACTGTTTTGACATCCCTGTATACCTGAAAAAAAGTAGGAAGCTTTCACTTCCTACTTTAACAAATGGTATCGTATCGATGCTTACTCTTCGTCATCGAAGCTCATGGCTTCGCGGGCAGTTGTCAGCACTTCGTATTCTTCCTTGCTTCCCACAATCAGGTTTTCGAACTCTTTCTGTCCGGAACCGGCGGGAATCAGGTGACCGGTAATAACGTTCTCTTTCAGACCCAGCATCGCATCGGTTTTACCCTGGATAGCAGCCTGACTGAGTACTTTGGTGGTTTCCTGGAAGGATGCAGCTGAGATCCAGCTTTGTACACCCAGTGAAGCTTTGGTGATACCCAGCAGTACCGGCGTAGCCGTAGCTGTTTTGGCATCCCTTACTTCTACCAGTTTCTTATCACTTCTGCGCAGAATGGAATTCTCTTCGCGCAGTTCACGCAGGGTGATAATCTGTCCGGCTTTCAGCCTGGTGCTTTCGCCGGGTTCGGTAACCACTTTTTTATCAAAAATGCGGTCATTTTCTTCAATAAACTCGAAGCGGTCTTCCAGATCCTCCTCCAGGAATTTGGTATCACCCGCATCCACGATCTCCACTTTCTTCATCATCTGACGAACGATTACTTCGATGTGTTTGTCGTTGATTTTTACACCCTGTAAGCGGTATACTTCCTGAATTTCATTCACCACGTATTCCTGTACAGCAAAAGGTCCTTTGATAGCGAGGATATCGGCAGGTGCGATCTGTCCGTCGGACAGCGGCGTACCAGCTTTTACAAAGTCGCCATCCTGTACCAGGATCTGACGGGTCAGGGGTACCAGGTATTTTTTAACCATACCATCCCTTGACTCAACAATGATCTCACGGTTACCGCGTTTCACGTTTCCAAATGCTACCACACCGTCGATTTCGCAAACAATGGCGGGGTTACCCGGGTTACGGGCTTCAAACAATTCAGTTACACGAGGCAGACCACCGGTGATATCACGCAGCTTACCCAGTACGCGGGGGATTTTCACCATTACCTGACCAGCTTTCACTTCATCACCCTCTTCTACAGAGATGTGAGAACCTACCGGTAGGTTGTATTGCTTGGCTTCCTTACCATCTACAATGATGGTTGGGATTTTTGTTTTGTCTTTGGTTTCGATAACCACTTTCTCACGGTGACCGGTTTGTTCATCGGCTTCATCGCGGTAAGTGATACCATCGATTACGTTTTCGAAACGTACGCTACCATTCTGTTCTGCTACAATTACGTTATTGAACGGATCCCATGTACAGATCACATCTCCTTTCTTCACCTGCTGTCCGTCTTTCACGTTCAGGGTAGCACCATAAGGTACGTTATTGGTGATCATGAGGCGGTCGTTCTTCACATCCATGATACGTACTTCACCAGTACGACCAATAACGATCTTCACTTTATTGCCTTCATTGTTCACTGTTTCTACGGTACGTAAACCGTCGAACTGAATGGTGCCATCAAATTTGGCATTCAGGGTAGATTCTACTGAAGCAGAGCCTGCCACACCACCTACGTGGAAAGTACGCAGTGTCAGCTGGGTACCGGGTTCACCGATGGACTGGGCAGCAATGATACCTACGGCATCACCACGTTGAGCCAGGTAACCGGTGGCCAGGTTTTTACCATAACATTTCACACACACACCACGTTTGCTTTCGCAGGTGAGTACGGAGCGGATGTCAACGGTTTCAATACCAGCTTCTTCAATGGCTTTGGCGTGATCAGAAGTAATTTCTTCACCGGCAGCAATGATCAGTTCCTCGGTTACGGGGTGATATACATTGTGCAGGGAAGTACGTCCTTCGATACGATCTGCCAGTGGCTCGATAATATCTTCATTGTCTTTCAGCGCTGTTGCAGCATTACCACGCAGGGTACCACAATCTTCTTCACTGATTACCACATCCTGTGCAACGTCTACCAGACGACGGGTGAGGTAACCGGCATCCGCTGTCTTCAGGGCCGTATCGGCCAGACCCTTACGGGCACCGTGGGTAGAGATGAAGTAATCCAATACGTTCAGACCGCTCTTGAAGTTCGACAGGATGGGGTTTTCAATTACCTCACTGCCGGTGCTTCCGCTCTTACGGGGCTTGGCCATCAGACCACGGATACCTACCAGCTGTTTAACCTGTGTTTTACTACCACGGGCTCCGGAATCCAGCATCATGTACACAGAGTTGAAGCCCTGCTTATCATTCTGCATTTCACGGATCAGTGTTTCAGTAATACGGGTATCCACACGGCTCCAGATATCAATTACGGCGTTGTAACGTTCGTTGTTGGTGATCAGACCCATGTTGTAGTTTTCCCAAACCTCTTCCACTTCCTGCTTGGCATTCTCCAGCAGTTCATTACGCATATCGGGAACAATCAGGTCGTTTACGTTGAACGACAGACCACCACGGAAGGCCATACGGAAACCGAGGGTCTTGATATCATCCAGGAATTTAGCTGTTTTGGGAACGTCGGTGATTTTAATGATATCACCAATGATCTCCCGCAGACTTTTCTTGGTCAGCAATGCGTTCACGTATCCAACTTCCACCGGCACGAACTGGTTGAACAGTACGCGACCTACAGTGGTATCAATCAGTTTTTTAACCAACTGGCCATTCTCACGAACATTGGCTTTTACCTTGATGTTGGCATGCAGATCAATACGACCTTCATTCAGGGCGATGATCACTTCATCCATGCTGTAGAAGGCTTTGCCCTCTCCTTTCACAATCTCAGTTTCAGTGGTTCGCTTACCCTTGGTGATGTAATACAGACCCAGTACCATGTCCTGTGAAGGCAGGGTGATGGGCGTACCATTCTGGGGGTTGAGGATGTTGTGCGAAGACAGCATCAGCAACTGTGCTTCCAGGATGGCTGCATTGCTCAACGGTACGTGTACCGCCATCTGGTCACCGTCAAAGTCGGCGTTGAACGCAGATGTTACCAGCGGGTGCAGTTGAATGGCTTTACCTTCTACCAGTTTTGGTTGGAAGGCCTGGATCGACAAACGGTGCAGTGTTGGAGCACGGTTCAGCATCACAGGGTGGCCTTTCAGAATATTTTCCAGGATATCCCAGATCACAGCTTCCTTGCGGTCAACCAGTTTCTTGGCTGATTTCACTGTTTTCACGATACCTCTTTCAATCAGTTTACGGATAACAAATGGCTTGAACAATTCTGCAGCCATGTCTTTAGGCAGACCACACTCATGCATTTTGAGTTCAGGTCCTACCACGATCACCGAACGACCGGAATAGTCAACACGCTTACCCAACAGGTTCTGACGGAAACGACCCTGCTTACCTTTCAGTACATCTGACAAGGATTTCAGTGCACGGCCACCTTCTGCTTTTACTGCATTGGATTTACGGCTGTTATCGAAGAGGGAGTCAATCGCTTCCTGCAGCATACGTTTTTCGTTACGCAGGATCACTTCGGGTGCTTTGATCTCCAACAAACGCTTCAGACGGTTGTTACGAATGATCACACGGCGATAGAGGTCATTCAGATCAGAACTGGCGAAACGGCCACCATCCAGGGGTACCAGGGGACGCAGTTCGGGCGGAATAACAGGGATATACTGCATTACCATCCACTCGGGGCGGTTGGTAATACGGGTGCTGGCATCACGGAATGATTCCACCACACTCAAACGCTTCAGCGCATCGGCTTTACGTTGCTGTGATGTTTCTGTTGCAGCTGCATTACGCAGGGTATAGCTCAGGCTGTCCAGGTCAATCCTTTCCAGCAATGCATGTACCGCTTCTGCACCCATTTTCGCAACAAATTTCTGCGGATCATCATCGGGCAGGTATTGGTTGTCTTTGGGTAAGTTATCGAGGATATCCAGGTATTCTTCTTCGGTTAACAGATCACCCATATTCAGGTTCTCTTTCACACCACCCTGGATTACCACGTAACGCTCATAGTAGATAATGGTTTCCAGTTTCTTGGAACTCATACCCAGCAGGTAACCAATTTTATTGGGCAGGCTTTTGAAGTACCAGATATGCACAACAGGCACCACCAGTTTGATGTGACCCATGCGCTCACGACGCACTTTTTTCTCTGTTACTTCCACACCGCAGCGGTCGCACACGATGCCCTTATAACGGATACGCTTATATTTTCCACAAGCACACTCGTAGTCCTTTACCGGACCAAAAATTCTTTCGCAGAACAAACCATCACGTTCGGGTTTGTAGGTACGATAGTTAATGGTTTCTGGTTTCAGTACTTCGCCAAAACTTCTTTCCAGGATCGTATCCGGCGATGCCAGACTAATCGTGATCTGGGAGAAGGTTGATCTGGGGCGATTGTCTCTTTTAATGGCCATATTTTTAAGCTTCGAGCTACAAGCTTCTAGCTACTAGCTCTGTTTAATTTTTTGAAAAAGTTTACTATTCTCAAAAAGCTGGCAGCTAGTAGCTAGAAGCTAATAGCTGCCTACTAAGTTTATTCAAACTTCAGGTCAAGACCCAAACCTCTCAGTTCATGTACCAGTACATTGAAGGATTCCGGTACGCCCGCACGGGGGATATTGTCGCCCTTCACAATGGCTTCATAAGTCTTGGCTCTTCCGATAATATCATCCGATTTAATCGTCAGCAGTTCCTGCAGGATATTGGCCGCACCATAAGCTTCCAGTGCCCATACCTCCATCTCACCAAAACGCTGTCCACCAAACTGTGCCTTACCACCCAGCGGCTGCTGTGTAATGAGACTGTATGGTCCGATTGAACGGGCGTGCATCTTATCATCTACCATGTGGTGCAGTTTGATCATATAGATCACACCCACAGTAGCTTTCTGGTGGAAACGCTCTCCGGTTTCACCGTCAAACAGATAAGTGTGTCCGTTGCGCGGAATAGATGCCTGCTCGCAATACTGTTCGATTTCCGTAGTAGTAGCACCATCAAAAATCGGCGTAGCAAACCTTACACCCAAACGCTTACCGGTCCATCCCAGGATGGTTTCATAAATCTGACCCAGGTTCATACGGGAAGGTACACCCAACGGATTCAGTACAATATCTACCGGTGTACCATCTTCCATGAATGGCATATCTTCTGCACGAACGATCTTCGCTACGATACCTTTGTTACCGTGACGACCCGCCATCTTATCCCCTACTTTCAGCTTACGCTTAACAGCCAGGTACACTTTAGCCAGTTTCAATACACCAGCAGGTAATTCATCACCGATAGAAATGTTGAACTTCTCGCGCTTATAGCGACCCAGTTCTTCATTGTAACGGATATTGTAGTTGTGCAGCAGGGTATTGATCTGATCATCGGTCTTGGCATCACCAGTCCAACCCAGGGGGTTTACATTCTGGTAATCAATAGTACCCAGATTCTTGGGATTGAACTTGGCTCCCTTACCAATCAATACTTCTCCGAAATTGTTACTTACACCGGCAGAAGCTTTATCCTTCAGCAGGGTCTGTAATTTATCCAGCAGGAGTTCCTTGATGGATTCGGTATTTTGCTGATGCACTTTTTCTACTTTCTCCAGCAGCGCTTTCTCACGGATCTTACCATTCTTATCTTTTTTCGCACGCTGGAACAGCTTCTTGTCAATCACCACACCCTCTGTACCGTTGGGCGCTTTCAGAGAAGCATCTTTGGCATCACCGGCTTTATCGCCGAAGATGGCACGCAGCAGTTTCTCTTCCGGTGTAGGATCTGATTCACCCTTAGGAGTAATCTTTCCGATCAGGATATCACCTTCTTTAATGGTAGCACCAATACGAATGATACCATTCTCATCCAGATCCTTCGTAGCTTCTTCAGATACGTTGGGGATATCCGGTGTTAATTCTTCCTCACCCAGTTTGGTATCGCGTACTTCCAGTTCATACTCTTCAATATGCACTGAAGTAAACAGGTCTTCACGAACCACTTTCTCACTGATTACAATCGCATCCTCAAAGTTGTAACCTTTCCAGGGCATAAATGCTACCTGCAGGTTACGTCCCAGTGCCAGTTCGCCATCCTTGGTTGCATAACCTTCGGTGAGGAAGTCGCCCTTCTTCACTTTCTGCCCCTTCTTAACAGCGGGACGCAGGTTGATACAGGTAGCCTGGTTGGTTTTGATGAATTTGGTGAGCTTATATACTTTCAGGTCATCTTCAAAACTGATGAGTCTGTCGATATCATTTCTGTCGTAACGAACATGGATTTCATTGGCATCCACGAATTCCACCACACCATTGCCTTCAGCATGGATCTGGATACGGGCATCACGGGCCGCTTTACCTTCCAGACCGGTACCAACGATGGGCACTTCGGGTCTGATAAGGGGTACAGCCTGACGTTGCATGTTTGATCCCATCAACGCACGGTTGGCATCATCATGCTCCAGGAAGGGGATCAGGGAAGCACTCAAACCAACAATCTGGTTGGGCGCTACGTCCATATATTCCACTTCTTCTTTGTCCAGAATCGGGAAATCACCGGTCTGACGGGAAACCACTTTGTCTTCAACAAACTGACCTTTATCGTTCAGGGGTGAGTTACTCTGGGCAATTTTCGCGGTATCTTCTTCTTCGGCGCTCAGGAAAGTGAGTTCTTTCATGTTCACTTTACCATTGTCTACCTTACGGTAAGGGGTTTCAATAAAGCCCATATCGTTGATGGTAGCATGTACGCAAAGCGTGGAGATCAGACCGATGTTCGGTCCTTCCGGCGTTTCAATGGTACAAAGGCGACCGTAGTGTGAATAGTGTACGTCACGTACCTCAAAGCCTGCACGCTCACGGCTCAAACCACCTGGTCCGAGTGCGGAGATACGACGCTTGTGCGTGATCTCACTCAGGGGGTTGGTCTGGTCGAGGAACTGCGACAACTGTGAAGTTCCGAAGAAGGAATTGATCACAGAAGACAGGGTACGGGCATTGATCAGGTCAACCGGTGTGAATACTTCATTATCACGAACGTTCATACGCTCACGGATGGTACGGGCCATACGGGCCAGACCCACGCCGAATTGAGCATACAATTGCTCGCCTACGGTACGAACACGACGGTTGCTCAGGTGATCAATATCATCAATCTCCGCTTTCGCATTGGTCAGGCGAACCAGGTATTTGATGATCTCAATAATATCCTGCTTGGTCAGTACTTTTTTAGTCAGCGGATAATCCAGGTTCAGTTTGCGGTTAATTTTATAACGGCCTACTTCTCCCAGGTCATAACGCTTATCGGAGAAGAACAGTTTGTCGATGATACCACGCGCCGTTTCATTATCCGGAGCATCGGCACCACGCAGCTGGCGGTAGATATGTTGTACCGCTTCCAGTTCACTGTTCGATGTATCCTTATTCAGGGTATTGTAAATAATGGCATAATCACCACCCACATCTTCTTTCTGAATGAATACGCTCTTCACATCCATCTCAACGATGGTTGCAATGGCATCTTCGTCCAGAATGGTATCACGCTCCATCACAATCTCGTTACGCTCAATGCTCACGACTTCACCGGTATCTTCATCCACGAAATCTTCCACCCAGGTACGCAGTACACGGGCGGCCAGTTTCTTACCCACATGAGAAGCGAGTGCTTTTTTATCGGCTTTCACTTCATCGGCCATACCGAAGAGCTCCAGGATATCCTTATCGGTTTCGAAACCAATAGAACGCAGCAGCGTTGTTACCGGGAACTTTTTCTTACGGTCGATGTAAGCATACATGACGTTGTTGATATCGGTCGCAAATTCCATCCAGGCTCCTTTGAAAGGAATCACACGGGCGGAATAGATTTTGGTACCGTTGGGGTGAACGGACTGACCGAAGAATACACCGGGTGAACGGTGTAACTGGGATACGACCACACGCTCAGCACCATTGATCACAAAAGTACCACGGGGCGTCATGTAAGGGATATTTCCCAGGAACACATCCTGAACGATGGTCTGGAAATCCACATGTTCCTCATCGTTACAGCTTAAACGGAGTTTCGCCTTCAAAGGCACTGCATACGTGAGTCCGCGCTCCATACACTCATCAATCGTGTAACGGGGGGGATCAATGAAATAATCCAGGAATTCCAGTACGAAAATGTTACGCGTGTCGGTAATCGGAAAATTTTCCTTGAACACACGGAACAAGCCTTCCACATTACGCTTGTCGGGCGTTGTTTCCAACTGAAAAAATTCTCTGAATGATTCTAACTGAATGTCGAGCAGGTCAGGCGCTTCAGCCAAATGTTTCGTTTTACCAAAGCCAACCCTGTTGTTCAATGTAGTTGTAGACATATGTGTGTAAAACCGGTTTTAAATACTAAATTTCGGGAATGCAGAAACGGTCTCCGGTATTTCCATACCGGTGAATTTACCTTTACAATGACACGGATAAATTTGACTGCTTGCTGATACGCCGAAAAATAAGGATGGCAAAGTTAATGAAATAGGGGGCATCCGCAAAAACAAATTTTGGACCAAACCACCCTTTGTGGAAAAAGAAACCCACCCCTCCTGCCAAAGTTTCCGAAAATCAGCCCAAAACAGACAATCTGATATACAATCAGCATTATCATACTTCATAAACAATTCATTATCAATTATTAGTAAATAATAGGTATGGAGTACAGCAACCCTCCCCACTCAATACTCACTATTCACTACTCACCACTCCACCCCGATACACCCGCTGCAAATACACCCCTTCCAGCAGCCGGAAGAAAAAAGCAGGGATCGCAGCTACCAGCAAGAGCCCCAGCAATATTTTCACAGCTGGCATATAAATCAGGAGCAGGGCCAGGAGGAGTACATATCGACTGTATTCGAGGTAAAAGATCCAGCGGCGTTGTTCCATAATGGCACCACAATTGATCAGGGTGATGATGATGAGGGCAGCTGCCAGCCATTGCGCCGCCAGGGGCAGTTCATGCTCCAGCAGGATAAACAGGAATAAAACCGGAAGCATCAGGACCACCTGCCATACCACATAGCGGTTTAACCGGTCATCCTCCCGACGCCCAACACTCCGGATTCCCAGTTTTCTTTCCATCACTGCACGGGCTTCCACCGGTACCCGGTCGGGCCTGCCGAATAAAAGCCGGAAACGCTCCCCCCACCCTTGTGTTTTGCGGAGGGCATAAACCAGTTCCAGCACAAAATGAAAGTGTTGCCACAGAAAACTATGACTCTGCAAAGGGTGTGTTAATCCATAGACAACGGGCTCCTCCTCTTTTTCCTCGCAAAAAGTTCCGAAAAGCTTATCCCAGATGATCAGCATATCGCCGTAGTTCTTATCCAGGTAACAGGGATTACTGGCATGATGCACCCGGTGGTGCGAAGGAGTTACCAATATATATTCCAGGATGCCCAGCTTGCCAATCAGCCGGGTATGTATGAAAAACGGGTAGAGTCCGTGTACCAGCAAGACCGTTGTAATCATGGGTGCGGTAAAACCCAGTACCGGCAAAACCGACCAGAAGCCGGTGCGTACGACGGCCTGGAATACCGTAATCCTGGCCGATACGGTATAATTGAAATCCTCACTCTGGTGGTGTACCACATGCACCATCCAGAACAAATTGATCTCATGTGCCAGCCGGTGATACCAATACCATAAAAAATCAGTGGCCAGCAATAACAAAGCCCAGTGAAATACATTCGGCTTAAAATGGAAGAGTGCAAAATGTCGGTAGAGATAATCGTACACAAAATAAAATGCCCCTGTCACCAGTACATCCAGTAACCGCTCAGCAATACCCACATTGATATTGGTAACCGATCGTACAAAATTGAAATAAGACTTACCCCGCCGCTTCGCAATCCAGTATTCCAGCAACATAAAAAACACAAACAACGGAACAGCCCATGCCAGGTAATTCAGGTGCATGTTTTTGCCACAAGTTTAGGGCTTTTTTACTAGTCTACAAAATTGGTAGGAATTATAGGGAGTGAGTAGTCAGTAGTGAGCAATGCGTATGGAATACAGTGACCCACTCAAGTGCCTGACGCGGACGAACCCACTCACTACTCACTACTCACTACTCACTACTCACCACTGACTACTCACTACAACCACTCACCAAATCCGCGCACGCTCGTTTTCCGGTCTGAACATTTTCTGTCCGGCTTTTACACCAAAAGCTTCATAGAAAGGGGCGAAATTGGAAATGGGACCATTCACGCGGAATTCTTCCGGAGAATGGGGATCGGTAGTAATACGTGTCCGCATCATTTCCGGCCGATCTATCAAACGCCATACCTGTGCATAACCCAGGAAGAATCGCTGATCAGGCGTAAACCCGTCGATCTTATCTGTGCTTTGCCCCTGCTTCGTTAGTTTGAATGCATCATAGGCAATAGCAAGTCCGCCTATATCGGCCAGGTTTTCCCCCAAAGTCAGGGCACCATTCACATGCAGGCTATCCAGCACCACATACTGGTTGTATTGATCAATTACCCCTTTGGCTTTGTGGGTGAATTTTGCACCATCGGTACTGGTCCACCAGTCTTTCAGGTTACCTGCCGCATCATACTGCCGCCCCTGATCATCAAAACCATGGGTCATTTCATGCCCGATAACCATACCAATAGCGCCATAATTAATGGCGTCATCAGCTTTCATCTCAAAGAAGGGGAATTGTAATATACCAGCGGGGAAAACAATTTCATTGAACAGCGGATTATAATAAGCATTAACGGTAGGAGCTGTCATCATCCATTCTGTCTTATCAACCGCTTTTCCAATCTTGGCAATGCTTTCGGCATAATCGTGTTTTGCTATTGCGCGCATATTGCCGTAAAAATCAGTACGACTGATCTGCACATCGTCATAAGAACGCCATTTGCTGGGATAGCCTATCTTTTTAAGAAAAGCATCCAGCTTTTCCTGCGCTTTTTGTTTGGTTGTATCGCTCATCCAGTCGAGTTGTGCAATACGCTTCCGGAACGCCACCTGCAAATTATTCACCAATGCATCCATGCGCTGTTTGGCTTCGGGTGGGAAATATTGTTCTACAAATATTTGCCCGAGCAAATCTTTCAAGCCATTATCAGTCCGGTTTACCATTTTCTTCCAGCGATCTTCCTGTGTTTTGGCGCCGGAGAATAATTGATTGAAAGAAAAGCGCTCATCAACAAAAGCCTTACTCAGTAAAGAAGCGTTTGAAGCTATATAATCAAACCGCGCTTTGGCCTTCCACGCTTCAATGGGCTCCGATGCCAGTAACGCCCCCAGGGCTTTATAATAAGCCGGTTGCGACACGTTCACGCTATCCGTTTGTATGCCCATCAATTGCAGCGTATGTCCCCAGTTAATTTGTGGTGATAATTTAACAAGATCAGCCACAGACATTTTATTGTAGTTCCGGATGGGGTCCCGCAGGTCTACGGGCAGCAAATGCGACTGAGCAATTTTGGCTTCCAGTGCCAGTATCGATTGGGCCCATTGTTGTGCCGTAGCCGCATCAGTGCCGGTCATTTCAAAGAGTTTGGCGGCATGGGCCACGAGCTTACGGCGTTGTGCTATTGTGGTAGAATCTGTTTTGGTGTAATAATCCTTTTCGGGTAAACTGAGTCCGGTCTGGTATAAGATCAGGATATTCTTAGTACTGTTACGTTCATCTGCGCCAACATACATACCAATCAGATCCCCATCCCCCTCCGGGAAGCTGGCTGCCAACAGGTCCATCAGCGCTGTACTGTTTTGAACCGCATCTATTTTCGCAAGCATGGGTTTGAGTGGATCATAGCCGGCTTTGTCGATGGCTATACTATCCATACCACTGGCATAAAAATCACCTACTTTCTGTTCTTTACTGCCTTTTGCCAGGTCTTTACGGGCCGATACGGCATCCAGTATACTGCGTAGTTTTTTCAGGTTCTCTTCATACAGGGTATAAAAACTGCCCCAACCACTCTGATCATCGGGGATCTTACTGTTCCTGATCCAGTTGCCATTGGCATACATGAAAAAATTATCACCCGGGTGAACAGTGGTATCCATCCCCGTTTTATCGAAATAAGATGCCTGTTCTGACTGCTTGCAGGAAACCAGGAACAAAACCATTCCTGCCAGCACTGCGGTAAACTGTTTCATAAACTTGTTTTAGTACCAAAAAGTATGACAATTATCGGGTGACTGCAAGGAATTTTTGCGTTTTGGTTATTGATCTCACGGGATGCGTTAAACAGCCACATACCTCCTGCTTCCAGTGGGACAAAAAAAAGCCGCCCTGATCGTATCAGGGCGGCTATATCTTGGGAACTGTGTTGATTACTTGATTTCAACTTCAGCACCGGCTTCTTTAAGCTTGGCAGCCAGATCATCGGCTTCTGCTTTAGAAACACCTTCTTTAACAGGCTTGGGAGCACCGTCAACCAGGTCTTTGGCTTCTTTCAGACCCAGACCAGTCAGTTCTTTAACGATTTTCACAACGCCCAGTTTGCTGGCACCACCGCTAACGAGGATAACATCGAAAGATGTTTTCTCTTCAGCAGCAGCAGCTCCACCACCGTCGCCAGCAGCAACTACTACTGCAGCAGCAGCGGGTTCGATACCGTAATCAGCCTTCAATACGTCGGCCAGTTCCTGTACTTCTTTTACTGTTAAGCCTACTAATTGTTCGGCTAATGCTTTTACGTCTGCCATTTGATTTCAATTTTTTCCGCCTTCATTCCTGTTTGAGCAAGTCCGGCGGAGGTTTAAAAAAATTTGATTCTTATTAATTTGAAAATTTTAAGATTTGAGAATTTTAAAATTCACAAACCCAGGCATTTTCAGTTAATACTTGTTCTTTTGAAATCGAAGACCGAAAATTATTTACTAATTCTCAAATCTTCAAATTTTCAAATTATTCAGCGCTGGCTGTTGCTTCAGCCTGCTTTTCGTGGTGCTGTAACAAACCAGCCAGTACACGCTTGGCGGGAGACTGCAGCAGTCCGATAACTTCGCCAATGAGTTCGTTCTTGGTCTTGATTTGTGTCAGTGCCTTCAGGTTATTATCACCGCTGTACACTTCACCATTGATGAAAGCCGCTTTCAGTACGGGTCTGTCGCCATTGGATTCCTTGCGGAATGAGCTGATGATCAGCGCAGGTTCCTTGGGGTTTTCAGAGAACAGCAGGGCAGTTACATTGTGCAGAGAGTCATAAACACCTGCATATTTTTCTGCATCCAGTGATTCCAGCGCTTTGCGGATCAGGGTATTCTTAGCCACTTTCATCTCAACCTGCTTGTTGAAACAGGTGCGACGCAGCTTGGAAACCTGCTCTACAGTCAGCGATTCAGTATCGGTGATGTAGAAGTTATTGTATTGAGAGAACTTCTCTTTCAGAAGTTCGATCACCTCATTTTTTTGATCTTTTGTCATAACTAATTTTTTATTAAAACCCATCCCGATGCGAATCGGGAAGGAATTAGTTCATTAATGATTTGGTGTCTAAAGTGATACCAGGGCTCATTGTGCTGGCCATGCTTACACCTTTCAGGTAAATACCTTTGGCAGAAGAAGGCTTCAGCTTAATGATGGCATTGATCAGCTCAGCGCTGTTCTCAGCAATTTTTTCAGCACCGAAAGATACGCGACCGATAGAAGCGTGAACGATACCCGCTTTATCTACCTTGAACGCAATCTTACCGCCTTTTACTTCATTCACAGCTGCTGCCACATCGTTGGTAACGGTACCGGTTTTGGGGTTCGGCATCAGGTTACGGGGACCCAATACTTTACCCAGTTTACCGATCTTGGGCATAACAGCCGGAGTAGCGATGATTACATCGATATCAACCCAGCCACCTTCAATTTTGGTGATGAACTCATCCAGACCCACATAGTCAGCACCGGCATTCTTGGCATCTGCTTCCTTATCAGGCGTGCAGAGCACCAGTACTTTCTTGGTTTTACCGGTACCATGGGGCAGTGAAACAGTTCCACGTACCTGCTGATCAGCTTTCTTGGGATCAACACCCAGACGGATATGCAGGTCTACAGAACTATCAAATTTGGTGCAATTAATTTCTTTAACGAGCGCAGAAGCTTCTTTCAGGGAATAAGCTTTATTCTT
>JAACZQ010000043.1 GCA_009996675.1 Chitinophagaceae bacterium | reverse complement strand
ATCCACCTTGGCTGCTGCTACTTTTCTTTTCTTAGTCAGTGACATTGTTTACAGAGTTTAAGGTGAATAATTAGTTTTCCCAGGGAGCTTTACCTTCTACAGTCAGTCCCATACTGCGGGCAGTACCGGCAACCATGGTCATAGCACTCTGGAGAGTGAAAGCATTCAGGTCAGACATCTTGTCTTTCGCAATTACTTCTACCTGCTCCCAGGTTACTTTACCAACTTTAGCGCGGTTACTTTCCTTGGAACCTTTCTGAATTTTCGCTGCCTCCATGAGCTGTACGGCTGCAGGAGCGGTTTTGATGATGAAGTCGAAAGACTTATCAGAATACACGGTGATCAAAACAGGAACTACTTTTCCCATTTTGTCCTGGGTTCTGGCATTAAACTGCTTACAGAACTCCATAATGTTAACACCCTTGGAACCAAGGGCAGGGCCTACGGGAGGCGCAGGATTGGCTTGTCCGCCTTTCACCTGCAGCTTCACAAAGCCGGAGATTTCTTTTGCCATTGCTATTTGATTTAATTGGTTTTAACGTCCCGTTTAACCAGGACTCCCAAATTCAATCATTCTTCGTAAAAAGAACTTTTGGGGCGGCAAAGGTAAGAAGGAGGTGCGGGATTTCAAAGAAAAAGAGCAGAAAAGCTGCTGGCTGCTAGCTACTAGCTTCTAGTTTTTAGTAAACAAATCTATAAATAATTGATAATCAATAAATAAAAAGGTGAGACATTAGAATGCCCACCTTTTTGTTAGTTATTTAACACTGCTATCTTAACTGGCAGCCAGAAGCTAGCAGCCCTCTCTCCTACAATACCAATATCCCTGCCGCCTGAATCACAATCTCCTTCTTGGGTTCAGTGATCTTGGCTATTTCTTCCTTGCTCTTGCCGGCATCTTCTGCCAGGTGCTTGAGTTGGGCCACAGAAGTAGTGGTTTGGGTAGCAACACCGTCAATCACAATCTTTTTACCGTGCAAAATCAGGGGTACAGCAAACTTATGATCCTTCATACGTACCATCATGTTGCCATTCGGACTCTGTACTTTGATCCAGCAACCCTCTTTCTGACATACTTCCGTTACAACACCCACAATTTTGGCTTCATGGGGCTTGCCTTCTTCCTTGCTGCTCATTACGGAAACAAGCTGTTCAATGGAAATAGCATTTTCGGCACTGGTAGCTTTTCCAAAAGTGGCTCCTTTTTCGGCGGGGACATCAGGCGGCTGGGCCTGGGCCAGTAACACCGTACAACATACCGCAAATGCAGTGATCATGATTTTCTTCATAAATGTTTCTTTTCTTGTTTCTGATTGAATACCTGATATCCAAAAATACTGTTTCCGGTCAATATCCCGATACCACTGCTGTAAAACAAGGTTTGTATGGATACCTGTTTTGTTTTATATTAACACAACTAAACCCAACTGCTTATGTTAACTGTGCAACCCCAGCGGCTGTTCAGATTTGTAGTGCTGTGTACTTTGCTTTTATACAGCGGAAAAATGGCCGCCCAGACAAACTGGAGCGTTCTTACGCAGCAAAACGAACAAACTTATATCATTGGCTTTTCCCTCGCTCCGGCCAGTACTTCCGGCCAAATGAGTTTCAGTCATTTCCGCATTATGCAGTACGATACGGCCCGGCAGGCATTCTTTGATGTATATGAGGATAAGAAAACATACACCAGCCCCAAGAGAGACAAACTGACTTTTAAAAATGAGGGTATATCAAATAGTGACTATGCTAAATTGTATTCCATTGATATTAACCTGCCAGTGCAAGAGAGGAAGCTAACATGCGTACTGAATATGTATGATTTTGGGTTTTTCAACCAGGAACTGAATTTCTCGGCCCAGGATATGACAGCACTGGCTGAGGATGAAATAGCTAATCTCCGAACGCATCCGGACAAAGTCACGAATAATGCAATAGATGATGGGCAGGAAAATAAAACTGACGCCATGTCTGCAGAGACAGAGACAAACACGGATACTAAAACCTTCGAGTGGCAAGAGACAAGACTCCCCCAGCATTTCTGGACCCTTTATCTGCCGGAATTATTATTACTGTTGGTTCTACTAAAGTTTGTGCGCAGGTTTCAATACCGCATTTTCCACGACCGCAATCGTACAACATCACCTGATACCCATCCAATTGCAGTACTACCCTATCCGATCATTCGTCGTACGTCTATCACCGGCTGGAAAAAGAAAAAAAGATTATTACTGCTGAGCCCGGAAGCGGTGACTTTCTCCGCTATTCCGGAGGACGCTTCTTTTGCAACACTTTATACAACATCCTGGGACGATCAGTGGAAAGAAGCCAGATCATTGCGCAGGAAACAATCTTTCAGTTACAGTTCCATTCAATCACTGTCGCATAGTGAAAATCATTTAACCGGTGATGTACATTATCTGCTCCAGACACCAGAGAAAAAACTCCGCTTTCTCGTACCTGCAAAACAATCTGGTTTATGCAGTCAGGCTTTTGCAGCAGCACTGGGAGATCGTTATCGGGAGGTTCCTTTCCGGACATACAGCAAGGATATCGCGGCACTGGTATTGATATTTGTATTTGGATGCTTAGTCGCACTGGCTGAAGGTTCCAGTAAAGACCCAAGCCAACCTTTATTTCGTGTTTATATACTGATTATTTCATTGGGCAGTATCATGGGAACCATTTACACCTGGCTGAAGCTGCGTTTTTATGAACAGTGGATGGTGAAACGCGTGAAATTGCCTTATGTCAATATTACTCGCTTGCGGTGGTTGGGCATCACTTTAAAAATAGTGCTCGCAGCCACTATGCTCTGTTGGTTCATCGGTTATCTGCAGGATATGCTGACTGTTTTGGGAACACAACTGGTAACCTTTCCCGAATGGATGTTGAAACCTTATACTTTTTTGCACTTTAATGATGGCATACTCACTTTGATAATCCTTGGTAACCTCGCCTGTTTTGCATATTTCCTGTCACCTGCTTTACCAGCTGCAACCAATAAACCATTATCCATTCTCTACCTGCATACAGCATCCGATTACGATGCACATTCATTAAACGGCAAAGGTGGCAGGTGGGCCAAATGGACCGGTATTCAGAATCCTTTTCCATCCCTGAAAAAAAAGGAGCCTGGTAGCCTTGCCCATATCCTGGAATTGTTATCGATACGGTATATCTACAACTTTCACCCCATACGCATTATCCGCATTCTACTGGGTAAGCCGCAGGATACCACCCGTGAGCAGCTGGTGGCTTATGCAAGTACACTCGGACAAGTACACACACCTGTACCCGCGTATGAATATTTTTTCCGATCTCATGTATCAGACGGGTTTGATCACTGGTTATCCGATTTGAATGCAAACATGACAAGCCATACCCATGCCATCCTGCAACCTTATTACCGTGAAGCCGGTTACGGTACAGGTATGGAACAAGTAATTGGTCAGCTACCGCCATCCCGTATACTGTTCTGCCTCCTGCATTTTCAGGATAACCCCGAAGAATTCGAGCGATTCCGTATGCAACTGATGCAATGGATGCCAGGCTGCCAGGTACCGCAGCATCTTGGCCTGAGCAGCAGCATTTATTTTCTGTCTTTTGATGAACAGGGGCAGCCGCGTTTGTTTCCGGTGAAACAGTATAAGGGACTCAAATCTTTCTTCAGGAATACAAATGTTGACCTGCGGTCTTCTATCCAATCCTTTTTCCAATAAAAAACCCCGGTACTGTGTACCGGGGCTTTCTTTATGACTGGTTTGTACAGTTAAACATCCAGCGGATACCAAACCGGTCGAGGCATACACCCCAATACGATCCCCAGAACATATCCTGCGGCGCCATGATATCAGTACCACCGGCAGAAAGTGCTTTGAAAAGACGGTCTGTTTCCGCTTTGGTATCGGGCTCAAAATTGATGGTAGTGTTATTACCTATTTTCAATTGATGCCCCATACTCTCCAGCATATCGGTTCCCATAATGCGGGTACCGCCCAGAATGGGTAAGCATACATGCATCACTTTTGCGGCATCGGCTTCGGAGAAAGGAGGCATTCCTTCACCCTGTGGCACATCGCGGTTTTACATGATCGGCGCCTCAAACTCGGTGCCAAATACGGTACGGTAATAGTTGAAAGCTTCTTCGGTATTACCCATGAAGTTGAGATAGATGGATACGCGTGACATGTTTTTTGGTTTTTGGTTTTTAGTTTTTGGTTTGAGGTTTAAGGTTGGAAGTTAACCGGGCCAGGTCATCTGCTCATCATTTACGATTCACGATTGGATGCTGCGCAATGCAAAAGCCAGCGGTTGCCATAACGGTCGGTGAGATCCCCTACCCATTCACCCCAGTGATTACATTTGATGGGGTGATCCTGCAATCCACCACGCGACAGCTTCCGGTATAGCTGTCGCATTTCCTTTTCAGTAGCACATCGCAGCAACATCGAAACATGATTACCGGTTATACGGCCACCTTCCGGTATGAGGTCTGTTCCCATCAGCACCAGCGGCCCGCAACGCAATGTGGCCTGTACCACATAACTGCGCCATACCGGTGGCATTAAATAAGCTTCCGGGATGTCTTCAATGGTTTGCCAGTTGAGTTCACCACCCAGGCAGGATTGATAGAAGGTCATGGCTTCCCGGCATTCGCCGCCAAACATCAGGTATACATGCAGTGGTCCGGGCATATCAGGCATTGCTTAGTATTTCAATATCCAGTTTACGCATAGCGGAAAGTGCTGTAAATACCCGTTGTGCTCTTTGCGGTTCTTTCACCCACTCACCCAGCCTGGATGGTACGATCTGCCAGGATAAACCAAACTTGTCTTTACACCAACCACACATACTCTCTTCTCCTCCATCCTGTACCAGTGTATTCCAGTAATAGTCGATTTCTTCCTGTGTATCACAGGGAATCACAAAGGAAATGGCTTCCGTAAAAGGGAAACGAGGTCCGCCATTTAAACCCATGTATTTCTTTCCATGCAATTCAAATATCACTACCATACCATTGTCTTCCACAATGCTTCCGGATTGGAATAAGCGGATATAATAGTCTGCTGCTGTCCGGGCTTTGCCATCGAACCAGAGACAGGGATAGATTTCATTTTTCATAACGTTCGTTTAAGATTGTGTGGTAGGGAATTTACTGATGTCCATATAAAATGCTTCCCAATGGTTACCATCCGGATCGGCAAAACTCCGCTGTTGCATAAAGCCATAATCCATCGGTGGCATGGGTGCATGACCGCCATTGGCCAGGGCAGCATCCACCATTGTATTCATGGCTTCCACAGAAGCCAGTGAAATGGCATTGATGACACTGGTGGCCAATTTGGGGTCGCCTAAGGGTTTGCTGATAAAAGCTTTGAACTTATCATGCGTGAGTATCATCACGGCAAACTGATCATTGAGGGCCATACAGGCAGCCGTGTCATCGGTAAACATAGGGTTGTTCTGAAAACCGATGGCAGTATAAAAAGCCATGGCTCTTTTCAGGTCCGTCACCGGCAGGTTAATAAAGATTTGGGCAGACATATCGTTTGTTTTATTGTTGAAACAAAGTTCTGACCGGAATACCAAAATCCGGATACGCAAAAACGACAAGCTTAGGGGTGGTTTGCGACATTTTTTGTACTTATCTTTAAGTCAGTCAACCATGCGCTATGAAACAGGTGTCTGTCTTTGTTCCCGAATCAGCCGTTATTGAAGCGATCTCGCCGGCTTATCGTTTGTTTAAAACCGCCAACCAGTTCCTGGCAGCGGCGGGCAGGGATCCTTTATTTAAGGTTGAATATGTGGGTCTTTCCACCCAGGTACAGGCCAATGATGGCGAATACAGCATACGCACCGATCGTTTATTGCAGGACCTGCAGACCACCGACCTATTCATCATACCTGCGTTGTACGGCGATCTGGATAAAGCCATACAGGCCAATGCAGCCGCTTTTCCCAGGATCAGACAACTCTATAGCAGCGGGGCTGAAATTGCCAGTCTGTGTATTGGTGCTTTTCTCCTGGCTGAAACGGGACTGGTAGCGGGTAAAAAATGTTCCACCCATTGGGCTTATTACGATGAGTTCCGCAAACGCTACCCCGATACCGAAATGGTGGATGGTACGGTGATCACCGATGAAGGCCGCCTCTATTCCAGCGGTGGCGCCAATTCGCTTTGGAACCTGTTGTTATACCTGCTGGAAAAATATACCAACCGTGAAATCGCGATACTGGCCGCTAAATATTTTGCCATTGATATCGACCGCAACAGCCAGGCCGCTTTCACCATTTTCACCGGCCAGAAAGATCATAAAGATGCCGAGATACTACAGGCCCAGCAGATCATGGAAAGCAGTTATTCCGATAAGTTAACCATTGAATCCCTGGCCGATCAGTTGAATATCGGTCGCCGGAGTTTTGAACGCCGTTTTAAACTGGCCACCAACAATACCCCCATTGAATACATGCAGCGCATTCGCATAGAAGCCGCCAAACGCAGCTTTGAAGTCAGCCGCAAAAACGTATCAGAAGTGATGTTTGATGTTGGCTACAACGACAACAAAGCCTTCCGCGATGTATTTAAAAAAATAACCGGACTCACGCCGGTGGAGTACAGGAATAAGTATAATAAGTTTGAATCTTTGATTTTTTGATCTTTGATTTTTTGATTTGAGATTTCAGATGTCAGATCTCAGATAAATCAAAAATCGAAAAATCAAAAAATCAAAGATTAAATCTCCAGCTTCCTTCCTCCATTTCCGCTTCCAGTTCTCCTTTATCCCATCCGCAATAGCCGAGGAAGAGTTGAATATCGGATGCAGTTAAGGTGTTGTTTAACATAGCTGCAACTGCCTGCTTAAAATCACCACCCAGGTACAGTCCGTCCTGTATGAAAGTCCCTCCACTGATGAGATCGGAGCGTTTGTGTATAAAGTAAATATGTTCCTGGTCAACCGGGCCACCGATATACAAAGGGAAAGCGGGACAGTATTTGAATTCCTCCAGTTCGTTAAAGCGCCGATGGAATGGTTTGTTTGTCACGAATCCAAATGCCCCCTGTTCATCACAGGCAGTAATCAGTATGTTCGTCCCACTGAAATGCGGATCATCATCCAGCAGCGAAGTGCTGTGAAGCTGCATACCAGACCGAATCAGAGGCGTATTCATGGTGATAAAGCTACGCAATATTGGATGTTTGATTTTTTGATGTTTGATTTTTTGATCTTTGAATTTTTGATTTGAGATTTCAGATGTCAGATCTCAGATAAATCAAAATATCCTTCCTCCGCGTCTCTGTGGTGAAAAAATGTATGAATAATAAAGAGTGAGTAGTCAGTAGTGAGTAGTGAATATAATTGAATACAATGCGTCATAAGAATTCTTTACTTCGCAACACCTCAAATCAAAAATTCAAAGATCAAAAATTCTCCCCTTCCCTTCGGGGCACAAAAAAGCCGCTCATACAAGCGGCTTTTAATATGATAGGAAAAATCTCTTAGCTCAGTTTCTCTACCTGCATGTAGTTGAGTTCTACCGGGGTTGAGCGACCGAAGATTTTTACGGTTACTTTCAGTTTTTTCTTTTCGTCGTTCACTTCTTCGATAACGCCATTGAAATCGTTGAAAGGACCTTCAATAATTTTAATGGTTTCACCAATGATGAAGGGTTCGCTGAGGGTTACGCCCTGGTCATTCATTTCATCTACCTTACCCAGCATCTTATTTACTTCAGACTTACGCAGGGAAATGATATTGCCTTTGGAACCTTTACCATCTGTGAGGAAGTGCATCACGTTGCTGATATTGCTGATGTGCTGCACCATGTCATCGTTGAGTTTACCATCCAGTACTTCCATCATCACATAACCGGGGAAGTAGTTTTTTTCGCGCATTACTTTTTTACCGTTCTGCACTTTATAAACTTTTTCCATGGGCAGAAATATCTGTTTGATGATTTCCTGCCAGCCACTGCGGATAATGTCTTTGTCTAAGTACTCTTTCACCTTACGCTCCTTACCGCTCACCACACGCAATACATACCATTTGGTATCCGGAGCGGGCGCGGTAGCGATTGGGGTATTGTCAACTGATGCTTCCATGGAGAATTACTTGAACAATGAATAAATCAATTTAAGCAATTGGTTGCTCGAAAAATCCATTACCCATACCATTGCAGTAATGATAATCGTGGCAACCAGCACAATTACAGTGCTTTGCTGCAGCTGCTGCCAGGTAGGCCAGGTAACCTTCTCCAGCAACTCGCGGTAGCTTTCTTTGAAGTATAAGGCGATTTTGTTCACTTGTACAATTTGAAAAATTTGAAAATTGACCAATTTGGAAATCAGCTCTTTTTACAGATAGAAAATCGAAATAGAAAACACCAGTTGTGCAACAACCATTTATTTTCCAATTCTCAAATTTTCAAATTTCCAAATTATTCAGCACGGGCACTAGGATTCGAACCCAGATCAAAGGTTTTGGAGACCTCTATACTAACCGTTGTACTATGCCCGTAAGAAGCTAAAAGCTACCCCGCATGCAGGATAGCTTTTAGATATATTGCAAATATAATCAAAAATCTATTTGCTTTCAGCTAAAAGCTTGCGCTTTGAAGCTTACTTCAGAATCTCTGTAACCTGACCTGCACCTACGGTACGGCCACCTTCGCGGATAGCGAATTTCAGACCTTTTTCCATAGCGATGGGCTGGATCAGTTTCACTGACAGGTTGATGTTATCACCAGGCATAACCATCTCAGTACCTTCAGGCAGCGTACACTCACCAGTTACATCCGTAGTACGGAAGTAGAACTGAGGACGGTATTTGTTAAAGAAAGGCGTGTGACGACCACCTTCTTCTTTGCTCAGTACGTAAACTTCGCCTTTGAACTCAGTGTGAGGAGTGATAGAACCGGGCTTACAGATTACCATACCGCGACGGATATCTTTTTTCTCGATACCACGGAGCAGCAGACCTGCGTTATCACCAGCCTGACCTTCATCCAACAGTTTCTTGAACATTTCAACACCAGTTACGGTAGAAGTCAGGGGAGATTCCATCAGACCCACGATTTCAACACCTTCACCTACTTTAATGATACCACGCTCGATACGACCAGTTGCTACAGTACCACGACCGGTGATAGAGAACACGTCTTCTACAGACATCAGGAATGGCATATCAACAGGACGGGGAGGCAGGGGAATGTAGCTGTCTACAGCATCCATCAGCTCTTCTACACATTTAACCCACTTCTCTTCACCAGCCAGAGCGCCGGTTGCAGAACCTTTGATGATGGGGGTATTGTCGCCATCGAAACCATAAGTAGTCAGCAGATCACGGATCTCCATTTCTACCAGTTCCAGCAGTTCAGGATCATCAACAAGGTCAACCTTGTTCATGAATACCACAATACGGGGTACACCTACCTGGCGGGCCAGCAGGATGTGCTCTTTGGTCTGAGGCATCGGACCATCAGTAGCAGCAACTACCAGGATAGCACCGTCCATCTGGGCAGCACCGGTAATCATATTCTTCACATAGTCAGCGTGACCAGGACAGTCAACGTGCGCATAGTGACGGTTATCAGTTTGATATTCAACGTGGGCAGTGTTGATTGTGATACCACGCTCTTTTTCTTCGGGCGCACCATCAATCTCATCATATTTCTTAGCCTGCGCCAGACCTTTCTTCGATAAGATGCTGGTAATGGCAGCAGTTAAAGTGGTTTTACCGTGGTCAACGTGACCGATTGTACCAACGTTTACGTGCGGTTTCTCCCGCTTGAAGGTCTCTTTAGACATTTTTATCGATTTTTAGTTGTGTTTTAAAAATT
>JAACZQ010000042.1 GCA_009996675.1 Chitinophagaceae bacterium | reverse complement strand
CCCCACCAAATGGGCTTCCATATGTTCCCGGATCTGCCGGTCTTTATCACTGAATAATCCCACCACCACAATTTTTTTCACCGAAGCCGTATTCACCTGCGCTGCGGGGGCGGTCCAGCTGCTGGTAATTTTGGTACCTACACAACCTGTAACTGTCAGTAACAGTAAAGCCAGCCCCATAAGTTTGATTTGCATAACCGGAATTTTCTACAAAACTACGAGGGACTGGAGGGGGGAAAAATGATAAAAATCAGATTTTAGATCTCAGATCTCAGATGTCAGATCTTTGATTTTTTGATGTTTGATTTTTTGATTGGGTATGAAGAAATACTTGTTCCCACTTCCCACTTCCAACTTCCAACTTCCAACTTCCAACCTCCAACCTCCAACTTCAACCAAAAACCCAAAACCAAAAACCATAAACCATAAACCAAACCTACCTTTCCTGGCAAAGTTCAATCAGTACGCCATTTGTTTCTTTCGGGTGTACAAAGCAGACCAGTTTGTTATCGGCGCCGGGTTTGGGGGTTTCGTTGAGCAGGGTGAAGCCTTCCTGGCGGAGACGCTCCATTTCGGCGTGAATATCAGCTACTTCAAAAGCAATATGGTGGATACCTTCTCCCTTTTTTTCGATAAAACGGGCAATAACGCCATTGGGGTCGGTGCTTTCGAGTAATTCGATCTTGGTTTCACCCTTTTGGAAAAAGGCCGTATTCACGTTTTCGGAGCTTACTTCCTCGGTTTTATAGCAGGATGTGCCCAAAATCCGCTCAAATAAGGGGATGGATTCACTAAACGCCTTGACAGCCACGCCAATATGTTCCAGTTTTAACATAAAAATAATTTTAATATCAGGCCTTTCGAATTGTGAAAAAAAGCGGATTCCGGGGGGAATCGTTCCTGCAAGTATAAACCGATTGCAGTACTTTTGTGTTAGTTATAAGCAAGTAAATTTCTGTGTACTATGTTGAAATTGCCGATTTATCTCGATAACAATGCGACCACCCCCATGGATCCCCGTGTGCTGGAAGCCATGTTGCCCTATTTTACCGAGCATTTCGGTAATGCAGCCAGCCGTAACCACCCTTTTGGCTGGGAAGCGGAGGAAGCTGTGGATTATGCCCGTGAGCAGGTGGCCAAACTGATTGGTGCCGATCCCAAGGAGATCATCTTTACTTCCGGCGCTACGGAGGGAGATAACCTGGGCATCAAGGGTGTGTTTGAAATGTATGCCAGCAAGGGCAACCATATCATCACCTGTACCACCGAACACAAAGCGGTGCTGGATACCTGTAAGCATATTGAACGCCTGGGCGGTGAAGTAACTTACCTGAATGTGAATGCAGAAGGTCTGATTGACCTGAAAGAGCTGGAAGCGGCCATCAAGCCTACCACCATTCTGCTTGCTATCATGTATGCCAATAATGAGATTGGGGTGATACAGCCTGTTAAAGAAATCAGCGCCATTGCCCGCAAACATGGGGTATTGTTTTTCACCGATGGTACACAGGCAGTTGGTAAAATACCCGTTGATGTTAACAAAGACGGTATTGATATCATGGCTTTCAGTGGTCATAAAATGTATGGTCCCAAAGGTGTGGGTGCGCTGTATGTACGCCGTAAAAACCCCCGCGTGAAAGTAACTGCCCAAATGGACGGTGGCGGACACGAAAGAGGTATGCGCAGCGGTACGCTGAATGTTCCCGGTATTGTTGGTTTCGGTAAATCCTGTGAACTGGCCCGACTGGAAATGGCAGAAGACGCCGCCCGCCTGAGCAAACTGCGCGATAAACTGGAGACAGCATTACTGCAGCTCGAAGAAGCGTATGTGAATGGCAGCCGCGAACACCGTTTACCACATGTATCCAATATCTCTTTCAAGTATGTGGAAGGAGAAGGTCTGATGATGGGCTTTAACAAAAATATTGCTTTGTCTTCCGGTTCGGCCTGTACCTCTGCATCCCTGGAACCCAGTTATGTACTGAAAGCTTTGGGATTGGGCGATGATCTGGCACACAGTTCGCTGCGTTTCGGATTGGGCAGGTTCACCACGGAAGAGCAGATCGATTACACCATTAAAGCGGTGAGTGATACGGTATTGAAATTGCGCGAAATGAGTCCGCTTTGGGAAATGTTCAAAGAAGGTATCGACCTGAACAGCATCGAGTGGGCACACCATTAATAAAAATGAGAAAATTTGAGAATTTGAAGATTTGAAAACAGTTCAAACTTCTCCGATTTTCCCAACTCAACCAATAACAAACAAACACTCAAATTTTCAAATTGATTCTATATGGCATACTCAGAAAAAGTAATCGACCACTACAATAATCCCAAGAACGTGGGTACACTGGATAAAGCCAGTAAAAATGTAGGAACCGGACTGGTAGGCGCCCCCGAATGTGGCGACGTTATGCGTTTGCAGATCGAAGTAGATGATGCTACCGGTGTGATTACCGATGCAAAATTCAAGACTTTCGGTTGTGGTTCTGCCATTGCTTCCTCATCCCTGGCTACAGAATGGCTCAAGGGTAAAACCGTAGATCAGGCAGTTCAGATCGATAATATGGACCTGGTGGAAGAACTGAACCTGCCCCCGGTAAAAATTCACTGCTCAGTACTGGCCGAAGACGCCATCAAGGCAGCGATCAACGATTACCGGAAGAAAAACGGACTGGAAGAACTGGTGTTCGAAGAAAAAATACATTAAGATGTCGGAAGTCAGATGTCAGATCTCAGATATTTGATTTACGCACTACTGACTACTCATTATTCACTATTATGGTAGCAACAGAAAACAGCATATACGTAAGCGAGAAGGCGAAGAAGAAAGTGCAGCAGCTGATGGAAGAAGCCGGAGTGGCCGGTGATCCTTCCTATTTTTTGCGTGTGGGTGTGGTTGGCGGCGGCTGCTCGGGACTGAGTTATAAACTTGATTTCGATAATGAAATCAAACCCATGGATCAGCAGTTTGAAGACAATGGGGTGAAAGTAGTAACTGATCTGAAAAGTTTTCTCTACCTGGTGAATACCGAACTGGATTTTTCAGATGGACTGAACGGCAAAGGCTTCTATTTCAATAACCCCAATGCCAGCAGGAGTTGTGGTTGTGGTGAAAGCTTTGCAGTCTGAAACGAATTTTAGTTGTGTTATAATACAAGAATCCCCGTACGGTATCGTGCGGGGATTCTTGTATATAGGATGTTACGCTGTTGGTAATGCAGGTATTTCTTTGGTAGGGATGGGCGCCTGAACGGGCGGCTGAGGCCCTTCCGGGATGGCTTTCACCACGGGTGGTACCGATTTTTTAGGGCTGCGCGGCTGTTTGGGCGGGGGTGGCGGTGCCGGCATTTTTTTCACCAATGGTGGTTTTACATGCGGCGGCATGGGTTTTTGGGCCGGTGGATTCGGTGCTGTAACCGGAATCTCCGCTTTTTTAATTTTGGGTGGCGGTGGTGGCGGTGGCAGGGATGGCTTTTCCTGTGCATGGCTGAATAAACCTACGGCCAGCAAACACAGGGTGAGCAGGGTCAATCGCAGTTTCATGGCTTTTGTTTTTAGTGGGATGCAGTACCCACCGGCTTTCCATAAACCAATCAATAAATATCTTGAATCGGTGAAAAGATTTTAGATTTGAACACCATTGAAAAACCGATATATAGTATGAGAAACAGGGTCTTAGTATGCTTTTTCCTGGTATTTGCTGCAACCAGTATCCGTTTACAGGCACAAAATGCCATGCTCACCAAAGAGGAAACCATTAATTACCTGAATAAGAAAACCCTGGAAAGTATTGGTCATAAATATTCCAGTGATAAGGGATATATTGGTGAAGTAACCAAAGCGGAAGTGGTTAAGGATGATAAAGGTGTGAAAATAAGGTTTGTGCTGAAGTTCAGCTCAGGCACCAGCGGCTGGTTCAGCTTTGCTTTTAATCCAATGCATATCAAGGCAGTCCGGCCTTATACCAATGCCAGTTCCTCTTCCATTAACGAAGCGAGCATTGATATGATTGGTAATACCTGTTTGTATTCCTATGGTTCTGGTGAATACTATGGATACAGTATTACCGAAACCAAGAGTACCAATTACGCCAATTTCATGTACCTGCGGGCAGATGCCGAGAATATCGAAAAAATTAAAAAAGCACTTACGCATTTACAAACCCTGCTGAAGGCGGAAGACGATCCTTTTGGTATGCCTTAAGCAGGGATGAACGGGTACTGCTTCCCAATTTTTTGTTAAGTCAATATGCCCGCCCGCATTTAATCCCTTTATCGGCCGGATGCGGGTGGTCTTCACTGTTCAGCGTAACAATTTCCCTTAGCTTTGGGTTATGTGGATGATTTGTAAAAAGGAATGGCAGCAATTTTTCAGCAGTCTCACGGGCTACCTGGCACTGGCTGTTTTCCTGCTGCTCAACGGGCTTTTATTATTTGTATTTCCCGATACCAGTATCCTCAATTTCGGATATGCTACCCTGGGTGGCTTTTTCAGCCTGGCGCCCTGGGTATTACTTTTCCTGGTTCCAACCATCACCATGCGCAGCCTGGCCGACGAATTCCGGGGCGGTAATTTTGAAATCCTCAGCACTTTGCCACTCTCATCGGCCCAGATTGTATGGGGTAAATTCCTGGGTGCCTTGCTGGTGGTATTATCGGCCCTGGTACCCACCATCATCTACGCAGTGTCTATGCAGGCACTGAGTGTTACAGGCGGACTGGATATTGGCGCTACCCTGGGTAGTTATATTGGTTTGTTATTGCTGGGGGCTGTCTTTACTGCTATTGGTATTTGTGCCAGCAGTTTCACACATAATACCGTAGTAGCTTTTATCAGTGGTGCTTTTATCTGTTTTCTTTTATACAGCGGGTTTGGTGCCATCAGTAAATTACCTGTATTCCGGGCTGGTGCCGATTATTATATTGAAATGCTGGGTATAGATTTTCATTACCGCAGTATCAGCCGGGGTGTGATACGACTGGCCGATCTTTTGTATTTCGGGCTGCTGGTTTATTTCTTTCTTTCACTCACGCGCAAAAACCTGGAGAACCGTTAATATCCTATGCAGCAATTGATGAATAAAAAATATGGATGGGTATGGATGCTGCTGTTGGTGGTAGTGCTGATCATTGCCACTGCGCGTATCAACTGGCGTGCGGATCTCACGGCGGAGAAAAGATACAGCCTCACTCCATCTACCAAAACATTGCTCTCCGACAGTTTACAGGAACCCATTGACGTGCAGGTATTTCTTACGGGTGATTTACCGGCCGATTATAAAAAGCTGAGTATTGCCACCCGTGATTTATTGGAAGAATTCAACAGTCTCTCCGGCAACCTGATCCGCTTTCGTTTTGAAAAACCCGGGGAATCATTACCGGATGATACGGCCAAAGCCCTGTTATTCGACAGCCTCGCACGACTGGGGGTTGTTTTTGAAAGAACCGAACTGACGGATGGTGGTGATAAAGCCACATCGCAGCTGATCATTCCCTCGGCACTGGTGCATTTCCCCAATAAAAAACCCATTGCCATAGACCTGCGCAGCAGCCGTAAAATATTCCAGCAGTATAATGTGGTGAATGATATAGAACCCCGCGAAGATGTGGAAGCCACCCGCAATGCTGCCGAAGCCCTGCTGGAATATAAGTTTGCCAATGCCATTTATAAACTTACCCGCAAACATATTCCCACCATTGCCTACCTGGTTGGTAATGGGGAGCCCATTGATCTGCGTGTGAATGATTTGGGTGAAAGTCTGCGGAATGAATACCGGCTGGCAGTATTCGACCTGAAGCGGGCTTATCCCGATCCCACACTGATTGATGCGCTCTTACTGGTTAAACCTACCCAGCCTTTTACGGAAGAAGATAAACTGAAACTGGATCAGTATGTCATGCATGGTGGCAAAATCATCTGGTTTATTGATAAGCTGCATGCGGAACTCGACAGCCTCATGCGTACCCAGGCCGAGTATACCGCGTTTGACCGCGGGCTGGACCTGGATGACCTGTTGTTTAAATATGGGGTACGGATCAATGGCGATCTGCTGCAGGACCTGAACTGCGCCAAAATGCCCATTGTGGTAGGGCGTAATCCCGATGGCTCACCCACCATGCAACGGGTTCCCTGGCCTTATTATCCTTTTTTGTCTTCCTATACCGAGAATCCCATCACCAAAAACCTGGACCGGGTATTACCCATTTTCCCATCCAGTATTGATACGGTGAAAGCACCCGGTATTCAGAAAACCATTTTATTGGCAACCGACACCAGCAGCAGAACCATCAGTTCCCCTGCCATTGTTTCGGTGAACAGTGTGCGCTCGGAAGAAGACCTGCGTACGTTTCATAAAAGTCATGTCCCCGTGGCAGTACTGCTGGAGGGACAATTCCGTTCCCTTTTTGCCAACCGTGTTTCACAAAACCTGCTCGATTCCATCCAGAAAGCTACGGGTAAACCATTCCTGGAAATGGCCGCCAAGCCAGGCAAACAAATTGTGGTGTCGGATGGCGATATGATTACCAATGTGGTGAGCAATACTACCGGCCCATTGCCCATGGGGGAACTGCCCTTTGAAGGCTATCGTTTTGCGAACAGAGAATTTTTTCTGAATGCAGTGGATTACCTGGTCAGCAATAACGGACTCTTCGAAAGCCGTAATAAAACCATCGTTCTGCGTTTACTGGATAAACGCAAAGTGAGTGAACAAAAAACCACCTGGCAGCTCATGAATATCGGGTTACCCCTGGTATTGGTATTATTGGCTGCTTTATTCATCCAGTTCCTCCGCAAAAAGAAGTATGGTATGTAGGCAGGTGTTATCTTTACTGTTCAATCACCCCCTGCAATGACTACCGATCAGATTGTTTACCTGGTATTTGGACTGGTATTGGTATTGGCCCTGGTATTTGACCTGGGTTTACTGAGTAAAAAAAATGCAAGCATTACCATCAAACAGGCATTGCAGCAAACTTTTTTCTGGGTAAGCCTGGCGTTGGGCTTTTTTGTGTTTATGTGGATTGAAGAGGGGCAGAAGCCTGCCCTGGAATACCTGAGTGCTTACCTGATGGAATGGAGTCTGAGTATCGATAATATTTTTGTCTTTATTCTCATCTTCAATTCCTTCCGCGTAAAAGAACAATATTATTCCCGTGTATTGCTGATTGGTATTCTCATGGCCATCCTTTTCCGGGTGATTTTTATAACCATTGGTGTGGCACTGGTAACACAATTCAGCTGGGTGCTGTATATTTTTGGTGTATTCCTGCTGTATACGGGTTACAAAATGTTTACGGCTAATGAGGATGAATCTTTTGATCCGCATGACACCAAAATCTACCGCCTCCTGAAAAAATACCTGCCCCTGGCCAATCACGATGGCGGTGGTAAATATGTGATTCGGGAGAACGGGAAGCCCATTTATACTTCCTTATTTGTGGTGGTGATCCTGCTGGCTTCTATCGACCTGGTTTTTGCGCTGGACTCTATACCTGCCGTGATGGGTATATCGCGCGATAAACTGGTGATCTATACTTCCAATATTTTCGCGGTGTTGGGTCTGCGTTCACTTTTCTTCCTGTTGCGTGGTGCGGTATCTAAATTCGATTACCTGCAACAGGGTATTGCCATTGTGCTGGTGTTTATTGGTGTGAAAATGCTGGGAGAGCATTATATCAACCAGTGGATCGATAAATCTACCCAGGTATTTATTTCGCTGGGTATGATCCTGCTCTGTATAGCCGGTTCCATATTCTATTCGATGTTCCGCAATAAAAAGGGCGGACCGAAAGATTTGGAAGATGGCTCCCTGTAATTTTTTGTTTATATTCATTGGGACGATACATGATGATCTCCCATGAAAAACTATCTGTTCATTTTTCTGTTCCTGGCATGGGGTGTTCCGCAATCTGCTGCGCAGCAACAACCTTTGTATCCGGTGTTTAACGGGAACCTGCTTGAGCACCTGAACAGCCAGGTAATGTCCCTGGTCAGGGGTCAAATCTACAACCCTGGTGATGCCGCTATTGTTACCAATATACAGTTTCGTATCGGTGCCAGGGGGGATGTAATATCCTGGCAATTTGTACCCACGGTTGACAGTGCTGCATCGGGCTTGCTTAGCCGTTTGCTGCAAACCACTTCATTCCATTGGACTCCACAGACCCTCCATGGTAAGGTACAGGATTCAAGCATAGTGCTGGTCTTGCCTGTGCAGCTTCGTTTCCCTCCCGGGCCCACACAAGCGAAAACAGCCAAAGAAATACTGGATGCGATTCCCTCGGTTTCAACGGATCAGTCCAGTGGATTGAACCCTGCTGTAAAAAAGGAAGTAACAATGTTTCAGCCGACACTTTGTGTATTACTGCCTTTGTTTACGTATCGTTTTATGTACTGATGTGCCATTGGTTTTGGGATTGTTTGTCCGCGCCCGGCTGCTGTTGCCGGCTAAAATATCTTTCAATGACTCATCTATTTTAGCGAGATTTGAAGAACGGCCGGTCTGGTCTTTGTTCCGGCTACCGTTGTGGACATTCATCTTCAAAAGCGCTGATTAAGCATTGGTATACGAGCTGGAACATATTGCCGCTGTACTGCAAGCAAAAGCTGTTTTGCAACCTGCACAAAGCATCACGCATTTATTAACCGATAGCCGTAAAGTTGTTTTTCCGGAAACCGCTTTATTTTTTGCTTTATCCGGACCCCGTCGGAGCGGTCACCAGTTCATTGCCGAACTGTATGAGCGAAACCTGCGGGCTTTTGTGGTGCAGGAACTGCCGGATACCGCAGAGTTTCCCAAAGCCAGTTTTCTGGTAGTGCCCGATGTATTGGCGGCCTTACAGCAACTGGTGGCGTCGCACCGGCAACAATTCCGGCAACCGGTGATGGGTATTACCGGCAGTAACGGAAAAACCATTGTTAAAGAATGGCTGTATCAGCTGATGCAGGCCGATGAGAATATTGTGCGCAGTCCGCGTAGTTATAATTCACAAATAGGCGTACCCCTGAGTGTATGGCAGCTACAGCCCGAACACACCCTTGGCATATTTGAAGCCGGTATATCGGCACCGGGTGAAATGGAAAAACTGGAAAGGGTGATACGGCCCGACTTTGGCATTTTCACCAACCTGGGTGATGCACACCGGGAAGGATTTGAAAGCGACCGGGCCAAAGCCATAGAGAAAGCAAAGTTGTTCATACATAGTAAGGAGTTGGTGTTCTGCCGTGAAGCACTGGCGCCGCATCTCTATCCCGATACCACGGATCGTGGTTTGTTTCCGGCCGTGAATCGTTTCTTTTCCTGGAGCAGGCATGAAGAAGCCGACCTGCGGATTATTGCTGAAACAGTAGCAGATCATCAAACCTGTATTACCGCCATTGTTGCTGGGGTGGAAGCCAGGATTTGTATTCCTTTTACAGATACCATATCACGTAATAATGCGATTACCTGCTGGGCCGTATTATTACTGCGGGGCTATTCCCAGGAACTGATTGAACAGCGGATGCTATTGCTGGAGCCGGTGGATATGCGTATGCAGTTGAAACGGGGCATTCATCAATGTTATATTCTGAACGACAGCTACAGCAACGACAGCACATCGCTGGAGCTGGCTATTGGTTATTTGCAGCAACAGGCCGGTCAAGCGGGTACTACGCTTATTCTTTCGGATATGCTGCAATCAGGACAACCAGCAGATACCTTATACCGGCATATTGCCCGCCTGCTTCATGAAAAGGGTATCGGCCGGTTGATTGGTATTGGTCCGGTGATCAGCAGTAAAGCATCGCTCTTTGCGGAGATCGTGGGGGCACAGATGCGTTTGCAGTTCTTTGATAGTACCGAACGCTTTTTACAGGAAGCCAGCACGCAGCAATTTCGTGATGAATATATTTTACTGAAAGGAGCCAGGGTTTTTGCTTTTGAGCGGATCAGTCAGTGGCTGGAGCAGCAGGTTCACCAGACCGTTATGGAGATCAACCTGGGTGCATTGGTGCATAATCTCAAAACCTATCAGCAGGCCCTGCAGCCCAGTACCAAACTCATGGCCATGGTTAAGGCATTCAGCTATGGCAGCGGCAGTGCAGAGATTGCCAGGGTCTTGCAATTTCATAAGGTAGACTACCTGGCTGTTGCTTATGCGGATGAGGGTGTTGAATTGCGTAAAGCGGGGATCAGTCTGCCTATTATGGTGATGAATGTGGATGAAGCCGGTTTTGATGCCATGGTCTCCTATGACCTGGAGCCGGAAATTTATTCTTTCCCGGTCTTCCATCGTTTTCATCAGTACCTGAAAAAACAGGCCATCCGGCAATTTCCGGTGCATATTAAAGTCAATACCGGAATGAACCGGCTGGGTTTTGAAGTAACTGATATGCCGGCCCTGTCTGGCCTGCTCCGGGCACAGGGTTCTATGATGGTGCGTTCGGTACTCAGTCACCTGGCTGGCAGTGAAGATCCGTCGCTGGATGATTTTACCCGGTATCAGGTACGGGCATTTGAACAGGCCTGTACCGTTTTAGCGGAAGCATTGGGTTATCCTTTCCTGCGTCATATTGATAATTCTGCCGGTATTTTCCGGCATCCGGCCAACCAGATGGATATGGTGCGTTTGGGTATTGGTTTGTATGGCGTAGACAGTTTGGGTGGGCATCAGCAGTTATTGCAAACGGTGGCAACGCTCAAAACAACCATTGCGCAGATCCGGAAAGTTGCGGCGGGTGATACAGTGGGATATAACCGGCGCGGGGTATTGCATCGCGATAGTGTGATTGCCACGGTGCGTATTGGTTATGCCGATGGTTATGATCGCCGGCTGGGTAATGGGGTGGGGCAGATGTACCTGCATGGGCAGCTGGCACCGGTGGTAGGTAGTGTTTGTATGGATATGACCATGCTGGACATTACCGATATTCCCGAGGCGGCTGAGGGGGATATCGTGGAAGTGTTTGGGGCGCGGGTGCCCATACAGGATCTGGCAGCCCGTACCGGAACCATTGCCTATGAACTCATGACCGGGGTAAGCCAGCGGGTGAAAAGGATATATGTGGAGGAATAGAAAACTTAAACTTTTGCCGGATGGGTTGCCCGTTCGGGGCAAACCCTATCTTTGGAGCCATATAAAACAAGCACTGTGAAAGCAAGGCAATTAATATTTCTGATTTTAGGGATCATACTGGTTGATCAGGTACTTAAATTCTATATTAAACTGAATTTTTATGCCGGTGAAGAACATGCTATCCTGGGTAGCTGGTTCCGCCTGCATTTTGTGGAGAACGAAGGCATGGCCTGGGGCTGGAAATTCGGAGGTGGTTTTGGTAAAATTGCCCTGACTCTGTTCCGGTTGGTTGCGGTGATCTGGGGTACTTTCCTGCTCCGCGATTTCATCCGTAAGCAATACCACAAAGGATTCATCATCTGTGCCGGCTTAATTTACGCCGGTGCACTGGGTAACCTGATCGACAGTCTTTTTTATGGACTGATCTTTGAACAGAGTAACCCCTTCACCCAGAATGTTGCACGCTTCTTCCCACCCGGTGGTGGTTATGCCAGTTTCCTGCATGGGAAAGTGGTAGATATGTTGTATTTCCCCATCATTACCGATACCCATTACCCGGCCTGGGTACCTTTTGTGGGTGGCGATGAATTTGAATTCTTCCGCCCCGTATTCAACCTGGCCGATGCTTCTATTTCTACCGGTGTGATTGTCATCCTGATTTTCCAGAACAAATTCTTCAAACAGAAACAGGAACCGAAAAATACCACCATGGAAACAGGATCGGTGGTGGATGATAAGACGCAGATTTTTTAGTGATCAGCTGCAAGCTTTTAGGAGTGAGTGGTCAGTAGTGAGTAGTGAGTGGATCAGGGAATCAAGTTTTTCTTACGTTATATCCGAGACATTGATCTGACATCTGACCTGGGTGTAGCTGTTAGCGCATTGGGTATTAGGTGTTAGGAATGCTTACTCACTACTGACTACTCACTACTCACTTCATTCAATCAAAAAATCACAGATCAAAAAATCAAGAAATCAAAACACCTGGCTTCTCTTGAGTGTAGTGGCCTGGCTGCTACTGCTGCTTAAAGGTATGACCTGATCGATGAGGCCGATGTTTTTGGCATAGTAGGAATTGCCTTCCAGGACCAGGCGGAAGCTGGTGCCTCCATCGGGTTTGAAATAGATTTCCCGTTTGATCTGGATGACATTATTGAAGGAAGTGGGGCCAACCTGATAGGTGAGGGTTTTATTGACCATGGTGAACTTGGCTTTGGTAACGCCTACTTCTACACCCAGTTTTACTTTGCCGTATTCGGCTGTTTCCCAGGTCTCGCCAATGGCAGCCCCTTCTTTGAGGAAGGGATAAGTGATGAAATTGCTGGGGATGGAATCAAATAAGAACAGGTAATCAAAATCAACGGTACTGAATGCGTAATAGTTTCCTGCATTGTCTTTGGAAAAATAGAAAGGCTCATTCAGCGGGTCGGTACTGAACTCGGTGAATACTTTTCCGTCCTGGAAAATGCGGTTATTGGTTACAGTTGCGGTAAACTCACTGATGGTACCCATGGTCGGGAGGTACTGGTAGGTCCAGTTGGAACCGGTGGTATTGGGGAAATAATCGTTACTGGTGCCTGTAGCTCCGGTAGCAGAAGCCACTACCGAGAAAGAGCAGTAGCTTGTATTCATGTTCACCACAAAATCAGAGATCACGGGTAGAATGGGTTTGCCATGTCCCTTTACTTTTACGGTGGTGGCGCCGGTGGTTAATGCATAACCGGAATCGAGAAACCACATACCATTAACGGTATCGGTGGAAATGAGGTATTTACCCTGAACGGTGAAATTGACGTTCAGTACTACATAGTTGCTGTCGGTAAGGGCCTGGTCTACAATATAATCGCCTTTTACAATGGCATCTTTGCAGGCGCCGGAAACATCGGTTAAGGTTCCCTGGGCATTTCCTTTCAATCCATTGCCTTCCAGGCTCAGCTCTTTCTGGCAAGCCAGTAAAAGCAGGGCTCCGGTGAGCACCAGCATACTTGATTTGATAAATTGTTTCATTGTTCCGGACATTGGTTACTCTGGTACAGATAAAAATCAGGTTAACAACGCAGCCTGATTATCTGACAAATTACTGTTTTTTAGCAATTGCTCCACGTTATTTAACGTGGTTATGGCAATTTCTGCCAGTGCTTCACTGGTAAAAAAGGCTTGGTGGGCGGTGATGAGCACATTGGGGAAGCTCATGAGCCGCTGTATCAGGTCGTCCTGGATGATATCGCCGGACAGGTCCCGGAAAAACAGCTTTTCTTCCTGTTCATACACATCCATACCCAGGGCGCCGAGGTGACCCGATTTCAGGGCCTTGATCACGGCGCCGGTATCAATCAATGCGCCCCGGCCGGTATTGATGAGCATGGCCCCTTTTTTCATCATTCCCAGGGTCTGGTCACTGATCAGGTGCCGGGTTTGTTCATTGAGGGGGCAGTGCAGGGAAATAATATCCGACTGCTGCAACAGCGTTATCAGTGGCAGGTATTCCACCCCCATCGCTTCCAGCTCCTTGTTGGCTATCAGGTCGAAGGCCAGTACCCGGCAACCAAAACCCAGCATAATGCGACAAAAAGCATGCCCGATATGACCGGTGCCGATCACACCAATGGTTTTGCCGTGGAGGTTAAAGCCGAGCAATCCGTTCAAGGAAAAATTCTGTTCCCGAACGCGGTTATAGGCTTTATGTGTTTTGCGGTTAAGGGTGAGGATCATGGCAGTAGCATGTTCTGCCACGGCTTCGGGCGAATAGGCGGGTACGCGGCATACATGTATGCGATGACTACGGGCTGCTTCCAGGTCTACATTATTGAAGCCCGCACAGCGAAGGGCAATGACTTTTACACCCAGTGCTGCCAGCTGTTGCATCACCACAGCGTTAACCGTATCGTTTACAAATACACAAACGGCATCGGCACCGGCAGCCATGGCAGCGGTTTGTTCCTGTAAGGGCATATCCAGGTATTCTATGGTAAGGCCGGCCTGGTTATAACGGTCAAAGAAAATGCGGTCGTAAGGCTGGGCAGAATAGAAAACGATCTTCATGTTCTAAAGATACACAAAGCCCCCTGTTTGTAAGTCAGGGGGCTTGCTGATCGGGAACGGATTAAGCCAGTATTTCAGCTAAGCTTTCCCTTGTGGCGCTGATGGTAGCGTCGAGGTCGGCATAGCTGAGGGCATTATTCAGGAACCAGCTTTCATAGGCCGAAGGCGGCAGGTAAATACCGCGTTTGAGCATGTCATGGAAGAACTGGTTGAACCGGGTATTATTAGCAGCTGCTGCAGTGGCAAAATTAGTTACGGGCTGCTCACTGAAATGAATGCTGATCATGGAACCTTTGCGGTTGATGGTATAGGGAATCTGGTATGTTTGTAATACCGCATCCAGTCCCTTATGCAGGTAGGCTGTTTTATCGGCCAGCTCGGCATAGATAGCCGGATTGTTTTTCAGTTCCTGTAATAAAGTATAACCGGCAATCATGGCAATGGGGTTACCACTGAGGGTCCCAGCCTGGTATACATTACCCAGGGGTGCAATTTTTTCCATGATCTCTCTTTTACCACCAAATGCTCCTACGGGCATACCGGCACCAATCACTTTACCATAGGTAACCAGATCGGCTCGGATGCCCAGTGCTTCCTGGGCACCACCGGGGGCGAGGCGGAAGCCCGTCATCACTTCATCAAATATGAGTACGATACCATGATCATCACAAATCTTTCTCAGTCCTTCGAGGAAACCGGGTACTGGTAATATGCAACCCATATTGCCGGCGACAGGCTCTACAATGATGGCGGCAATTTCATTGGGTTGTGCTGCTACCAGTTGTTGTACTGCAGTGAGGTCGTTATAGGCACAGGTCAATGTATCATTCGAAACCCCGCCGGTAACACCCGGTACGGTTTGTATATCGAAAGTAGCCAGTCCACTGCCCGCTTTTACCAGGAAAGCATCGGCATGTCCGTGGTAGCATCCCTCAAACTTGATGAATTTATTGCGGCCGGTATGTCCCCTTGCCAAACGCAGGGCACTCATACAGGCTTCGGTACCACTGCTCACCATCCGAATGAGATCTACATTTGGGGTCATGGACTTGATGAGTTCTGCCATTTCAATTTCCAGTTCGGTGGGTGCACCGTAGGAGGTTGATAACAGGGCTTTCTCCTGAATGGCTTTTACCACTGGTTCATAAGCATGTCCTAATATCATCGGTCCCCAGGAAGCGATATAATCGATATACCGGTTTCCATCGGCATCATACAGATAAGTGCCTTTGGCTTTTTCAATAAAGAGGGGAGTGCCACCCACGCTTTTGAAAGCTCTTACCGGAGAATTCACACCCCCGGGGATGGATTGCTGTGCACGTTGAAAGAGGGAGATGCTTTTTGTATACATAATGTTTTATTTCAGATGTCAGATCTCAGATATAATGCAAGGTGAAGTTTGATTTTTTGATCTTTGATTTCTTGATTTCGAGTGTATCCAGAGAAGTTACGAAACCTCAAACTATATCTGTATTCCATCTCATTCACTCACCATAACTTTCCTGTTGTCGTATCACTCTATGTCGGTTGTAAAGTGAAGATAAGTTGGTCACTCTCTGGAAGCTAGCAACTAGTAGCCAGTAGCTTCATCAAAAGTAAACTACACACTAATCAACGCAACCGCATCTTTTGCAAAATAAGTCGCAATCATATCTGCCCCTGCCCGCTTAATGGAAGTCAGGCTTTCGAGTATGGCTTTCTCTTCATTGAGCCAGCCCATTTGGGCAGCAGCTTTGATCATGGCATATTCGCCGCTCACCTGGTAAGCACTCACGGGGATGTCTACTACATTCTTTACTTCACGAATGATGTCGAGGTAGGCCATGGCAGGTTTTACCATTACGATATCTGCGCCTTCTTCCACATCCATCAGGGTTTCTTTGATGGCTTCGGTGCGATTGGCATAATCCATCTGGTAGGTTTTTTTATCACCAAAGCCCGGAGCACTGTCCAATGCGTCTCTGAACGGACCATAGAAACAGGAAGCATATTTGGCACTATAGCTCATGATACCTGTTTTGGTAAAGCCATTCTCTTCCAGTCCATTCCGGATGGCACCGATACGACCGTCCATCATATCACTGGGAGCTACAAAATCGGCACCGGCCTGGGCATGACTGATGCTCATTTTCACCAATGCTTCCACGGTTTCGTCGTTTACAATTTCACCGTCTTTTACAATGCCATCATGTCCGTAAGAAGAGTAGGGGTCCAGTGCAACATCAGTCATGATCAACATTTCCGGTACGGCATCTTTAATGGCTTTAATGCTGCGTTGCATGAGTCCGTTTGCATTCCAGGCTTCTTTGCCGGTATTGTCTTTCAGTTCGTCTTTACACTTGATGAACAGCAATACCGAGCGTATGCCCATATTCCACAACAGTTTTACTTCCTGTACAGTAAGGTCCAGCGACATACGGTAATAACCCGGCATGGAGGCGATTTCCGTTTTTATATTTTCTCCTTCATCAATAAACAGCGGTGCAATAAAATCCGCCGGCCGAAGGATGGTTTCGGCAACCAGGGAACGTATGGCGGGGGATTGTCTCAGAATTCTATTTCTTCGTTGCAACTGCATAATCTTTGATTTTTTGATCTTTGATTTCTTGATTTATTTTTTGTGCTGCCTTATTTTTTGATCCATTGTTTTATTTGCTGCAGTAAATATGGCTGTTAGCTCGTCAGCTTCTTGTAGCAATCTATCCATGTTTTTGTCTGAACTTAAATGACTTTCTTTGATAATTTCCAGCCAATAATGTGATTCATCGATTTCCTCTAGTACAATTTTTAATTTGTGTGCGAAATCAGCTTCCGATTTTGATCTTGTCGTAGCTCTATAGTTAGCGCCCACTGAACCCGCTGAACGTATCAATTGTTTGGCGATTTCAAAACCTGCTGCTGTTCTTGGTAGTGAGCCGCAAAAAGTAATAATATCTATATTGAATCTTTTTGTCCTTTGTTGTAAATCTCTTCTGTTCATGTGTTAAAACTACAACTCAAGACAACGGACCATCCGGAGTGTATCACATAGCTTCAGAATCAAAAAATCAAAGATCAAAAATTCAAACTTCTTTTCAAATCCATTCTTTCGGCTGCAGACATGCCTGTAACAATTTCCATTCTTCGGATCCTGCTTCGGGTTGATGGTTGTAATCAAACCGTACCGTTGGTGGAAGGCTCATCAGTATGCTTTCTATTCTGCCATTGGTTTTTAAGCCAAAGATGGTTCCGCGGTCGTGTACGAGGTTGAATTCGGTGTAACGTCCGCGGCGGATTTCCTGCCAGTATTTGTGCCGGGGTTCAAAAGCTGTGTGTTTGCGTTTTTCGACAATGGGGATATAGCTGTCAATAAAAGCATAACCACAGGCTTTGGCAAATGCCATCCAGAATGATACATCCTGCTGTTCCGTGGGACGCTGGTAATCGTAAAAGATACCACCAATACCACGACGCTCCTGATTGCGGTGCCAGTTCACAAAATAATCATCACACTCTTTTTTGAATCGACCATAGAATTCCGGATCAAATTGATCACAGGCATTTTTATAAGTCTGGTGGAAATGAACAGCGTCTTCTTCAAATAAATAATAGGGTGTGAGATCTGTGCCTCCACCAAACCAACGATCGATTACCGTGCCCAATTCATCATACAATTCAAACATCCGGTAATTGCAATGCACCGTAGGCACAAATGGATTGTTTGGGTGTATTACCAGGCTTAGTCCGCAGGCAAACCAGCTATGGCCGTCTATTTTCAACTGCGACCGCATGAGACTGGTGACCGGTCCGAATACCACGGATGTATTCACCCCACCTTTCTCCAAGACTGCTCCGCCGCTGATCACACGAGTCCTGCCGCCACCCCCTTCGGCTCTTTCCCAACGGTCTTCCTGGAAACGCGCTTTACCGTCAGCCTGTTCCAGCGCAGCACAGATATCGTCCTGTAACTGATGAATGAAACTGATCCAATTTGTTTTGATATCCATCGAAAGTGGTTTTTAGTTTTTGGTTTTTGGTTTGGACGTTAGAAGTTGGAGGTAGGAGGTTGGTTTGTAGTTGGAGATTACCGATACATAACAACATCTTATAATCAACAGCTAGAAGCTCGTAGCTAGCAGCTCAAAGCCCCACATACTCACTACTGACTACTCACTACTCACTATACTCTTTCACTGCATCTACAAATGCCCTTGCATGATCCACGGGTACGTTGGGTAAAATACCATGACCCAGGTTGGCAATATGTCTGCCCGGGCCGAATGCCTGGAGCATATTTTTTACTTCCTGTTGTATGACTGGTATGGGTGCGAGCAATTTGGCCGGATCGAAATTGCCTTGTAATGTAACCTGGTTGCCGGCAAACTGACGGGCCAGTTCCGGCTTGATGCACCAGTCGATCCCCAGTCCCTGGGCACCTGTGGCAGCCATACTATCCAGGCTATGCCAGGCACCTTTTGCAAAAAGAATAATGGGAGCTTCATCTTTTACAGCGGCTACAATCTGACGCATGTAGCGCAGGGAGAGGTTTTCAAAATCGTGCGGACTCAGTAATCCTCCCCAGCTATCGAATAACTGCAAAGTATCGGCTCCTGCTTTCACCTGTGCTTTTAAGTAAGCAATGGTGGTATCGGTAATCATTTGTAATAACTGGTGTGCCAGCGCGGGTTGTTGGTAGCAGAAAGCTTTGGCTTCATCAAATGTTTTGGATCCTTTGCCCTGTACCATATAGCAGAGCAATGTCCAGGGGGCACCGGCAAAACCAATCAGGGGTACCCGGCCATTCAATTCCTGCTTGATCATCCGGATGGCATCAAACACATACCCCAGGCTTTCCTGTACATCCGGCACACGCACCCGCGCCAGATCGCCCGCTGTTTTTATGGGATCTGGTAATACCGGTCCCTTGCTTTCGATTAATTGTACTTCCAGTCCCATGGCCTGCGGTACAACCAGGATATCCGAAAAAAGTATGGCAGCGTCTACGCCAATGATATCTACCGGTTGTAAGGTGATGGCACAGGCGAGTTCGGGTGTCTGACACCTTTCAAAGAATCCGTATTTTTCACGCAATACCATGTACTCCGGCAGGTACCTGCCTGCCTGGCGCATCATCCATACCGGTGTTCTTTCTGTTGTTTCACCACGAAGGGTTCTGAGTAATAAATCGTTTTGTAAGTTCATATACTTGTTGCGATGTCTTTATTTATTGGTTATTCTTTTCCCGGCAATAGTCCACTGCCTGTAAAACCATGGCTTCTTTCTCCGGGTAACTGCTCATGATGATATTGTTGTGTCCTTTTTGTTTGATTTCCGCTGCGGTACTTTTGCCGATGGCGAATGCTGCAGTTTGTTCGGGTAGTTTATTACTGCTGAAAAAACTATTTACGGCACTGGGACTGTAAAACAATACAGCATCATAAAAATCTGCCATTGTCTGCGGGGTATCAATGGTTTCATATACCACTATTTCCTGCAGATCAATACCAGCAGCGGTTAATTGTTCTGGTAACTCATTTCTTCTTTTGTTGCCACAGAAGAAAATAACCGACTCTTCTTCGGCATCTATAATGCTATCTGCCAGTTCTGCTGCATTATCGGCTGTAGCTGCAATGCTTCCATCACCAAAATATTTTACTACCAGTTCCCGGGTCTGGTGACCAATGCAGTAGATGGTCCATTCGGGGCTTAATCCATCCAATATATCTGCCACTGCTTCAACCGCATTCATGCTGGTGAAAATGATGGTTGCGAATTGTTCACCGGCACGCATCACTTCCTGTTGCGTTTCGCTGTCGTTAACAGGTATGGTATGTATGAATGATACCACATCCAGTACTCCGCCCGCGCGGTTTACTGTATCTGCCATGGTCTTACGCAATGGCCTGGTGGATAATATGCGGAATTTATTCGCCGGCATGTCTGATATTTCCAATGATTGCTTTGGCACCCTGTGCCAGTAATTCAGCGGCAGCGTCTTTGCCCATATCCGATGCCAGTGAACGTTTGCGGCTCATAGACACGGTAATTTTCTGCTTGCCATCCAATGAGAGTACATTGCCTTTGAAATCAACGATGTCATCAGCCACAGTGGCAATACCACTGATGGGGGTGGCACAACCTCCCATAAGTGCACGTAAAAAATCTCTTTCGATGGCCGTGCATAAAGCTGTATCAGCATGATTCAGGGTAGCACAGGCTTCGTATGTCTGGGTGTCTGATTCTCGGCATACCACCACAATTGCACCCTGGGCCGGTGCGGGCAGCATCCAGTCGAGGTTGATGGATAATTCGGGCCGGAGATTGATTCTTTCCAGTCCGGCCGCAGCAAATATGGCACCCTGCCAGGGTTCTTCGGTCAGTTTGCGTAAGCGCGTATTTACATTGCCGCGCAGGTTATCGACCTGATGACGCGGATAGCGGTTGAGCCATTGTGCTTTTCTGCGCACGCTGCTGGTGGCAATGGTGTATGCTGTTGTTGCCAATGGATCTGCTTCGTTACCGAATGACCATTGTTTATTCCGGTAACCCAGTGTTTCGGGTACAGCAGGGTCTTTGTATACGAGTATGTCCTGCGTGGAAGCTCTTTCCAGTACCGCTGCCTGCATCAGTCCCTTCGCCATTTGTGTGGGCACATCTTTCATGGAGTGAACAGCGATATCAATACGTGCGGCTAACAGTGCGGCATCCAGTGTTTTGGTGAAAATACCCTGTACGCCCAATTCGTAGAGTGGTGTGGTCAGATCAATATCTCCTTCACTCTTAATGTATACCAGTTCAGCGCTGATGCCTTTCTGTTGCAATAGTTCCTGTACCCATGTGGCTTGCCACACGGCCAGCTGACTGTCGCGCGTACCAATTCGTAATACTTTATTCATGCTTAATAAATGGTGCTCTTCATGAAATCGTTGATGGCTTCTATATAGTGACATCCCGGTTGGTGATGGCTGCGAAGTTTCACGGCCACGGTGTTCACCACTTTTTGGATGGCTGCTGTATCAATTTCCATTTCCTCCTGTTTGTGACTGTTCAGGAAGAGATCGCAGTGATGCAGGTCATGTAATTTTTGTTTCACTGCTTTGAGAACGGGAACATATTTCCGTTGATTACTCCAGGCGCCAAACTCAATCATATGTGTATGAATGATGGTTTTGGCTTTGGGAATTTCTGCCTGACGTTTTTGCAGTGTTTGGTCATTGATGCGTGATAAGTCATCCACATTGGCCAGTTGCATACCTGGTATTTGTGCAACAGCAGGGTCTATATTATTGGGGATCGACAGATCAATCAATATTTTAGGATTGGCATCCCGGAGCAGTTGGGTGGTAATCACCGGTTTCTCTGCATTGGTGGCAACAATCACCACATCTGCCTGGGCCACTACTGCCGGAATATCGACCCAGTCTGCCACCGCAATCTGCAGGGAGGCAGCCAGTTCTTCTGCTTTGGAACGGGTACGATTGATCAGTGTGATGTTCCTGGTGTCTAAATAATCCACCAGATTTTTGCAGGTATTACGCCCGATTTTGCCGGTACCCAATACGGCAATATGTAAACCCGCCGTATTGGTTATATGCGCACGTATGAACTGAATGGCAGCAAAGGAAACCGAGATGGTTCCGCCACTCAGTGCTGTTTCATTTTTGATCTGTTTGGAGGATTGCAGCACGGTGTTGAACAGCCTTTCCAGGTATCCGCCTACCATATTACGTTCTTTGGCAAAACGAATGGCCAGTTTCATCTGCCCTACAATTTCATAATCACCCAGTATTTGTGAATCCAGTCCTGCTGCCACAGAAAAAATATGTTCAATGGCTTCGCGGTCCTGTTTGATATAGGCGCGTTGGCGGAAATTATGGATATCGCCGGTGGTATGTGCGCAAAGCAGGCTGATGAGGGTTTGTACATCCGGTGCCAGTCCATAAATTTCAGTACGGTTACAGGTACTCAATACAAAAATTTCCGATAAACCCGCTTCGGCCGCTTTGTCCAGTATGGCTGCATATTGTTCGGGGCCTACGGCATAATCGCCGCGGGTTCCCGCATCGGTTTTTTTGTAATTGATTCCTGCAACAAAAAATTGACCTCTATCCATAATCCAGGTTCGGCGGTAAATGCCTTCATCATTTATGTACGCAAAGGTACCGTTGGGGGTTTCTTGTAAAACATGACAAACGTCATTACATTGTCATTTCTCTGTCAGCTTTTTCATGATCTGACCATTGTTTGCAGCTAAATCAACGGATTATGTCATTTTTTTAGGTTATGAATCTCATGTTCTTGCACAGAACTTTCTGTAAAGCCGATTGTTAAACTAATTTTGCACCTGTAAATTTTATTATGTCTGTATCTGCCAAACGGGCTTTATTGCTCATGAACCTGGGTTCACCGGATTCTACTGATGTTAAAGATGTGCGCCGCTACCTGAATGAATTTCTGATGGATGGCCGTGTGATTGATATGCCTTACCTGACCCGTTTATTATTGGTCAGGGGCATCATTGTTCCGTTCCGTGCTCCCAAATCAGCTGAAGCTTATCGCAGTATCTGGACCGATGAGGGTTCTCCGCTTATTGTGCTCACCCGTCAGTTGCAGGAAGCGCTGCAGCACCGCATTACAGTGCCGGTATATATTGCCATGCGGTATGGTAATCCCTCTCCGAAAGCTGCTTATGAACAGATTGTACAAGCGCATCCGGATATTGAAGAAGTTGTTTTGTTGCCACTGTATCCGCATTATGCCATGAGTAGTTATGAAACTGCTGTAGAATATGCACAGCAACAACACCGGGAAGGTAAATATGCATTTACACTGCAAGTCATCAAACCTTTTTACAAAGAACCCAATTATATCCGTGCACTCACTGCTTCCATAGAGCCTTATCTGGCACAGCCTTATGACCATATTCTTTTCAGTTACCATGGTGTACCCGAGCGTCACTTGCGCAAAAGCGATATTACCGGTTGCCATTGTTTGAAAGCGGAAAATTGCTGTGAAACCGATTCCCCTGCCCATGCGGTATGTTACCGCCACCAGTTGATGGTTACCACCCGTTTGGTTGCAGAACAACTGGGTATACCGCGGGAGCAGTACAGCATTTCTTTTCAGTCCCGGCTGGGCAAGGGTTGGTTACAGCCTTTCACCGATGTGCGGCTGAAAGCCATGCCCGGTGAGGGGATCAAAAAACTACTGGTTGCCTGTCCCGCTTTTGTGAGTGATTGCCTGGAGACCATTGAAGAAATTGGTGGGGAAGGCAGGGAAACCTTTCTGCATGCCGGTGGCGAATCGTTTACACTGATCCCCTGTTTGAATACACACCCTGCGTGGGTGGAAACGATTGAAAAATGGCTGAGCGCGTGAGTAGTGAGTAGTCAGTAGTGAGTAATAGACGTAACGCTGTCTTATTCTGAAGATACATGTATCTTTATAACCTGCTCATTGCTCACTACTGACTACCCACAAAAAAATCATATTAAAAGCATTACCACTTGTATCCCTATCTCAAAGCCCTGCACATCATCTTCATCGTGACCTGGTTTGCGGGGATGTTTTATATGCCGAGGCTCTTTATTTATGCCACAGAAGCGGGGGATAAAGCAGAACCGGAAAAAGATATCCTGCGGCGTCAGTTCGGGATCATGATGAAGCGACTCTGGTATGGCATTACCTGGCCTTCTGCCATACTGACCCTGGTGCTGGGGTTATCGGTTTTGTTTGGCGGGGGATGGGACCGGGTATTACTGCAACCGGAAGGAAATTGGTTACTGATCAAACTGATTTTTGTTGTTTTCCTCTATGCTTATCACTTTTCCCTACACCGTATTTTTAAACAGGAACAGTGTGGCGAATACCGCTACAGTTCCCAGCAACTCCGGATCTGGAATGAAGTAGCGACCATCTTCCTCATTGCCATTGTGATGCTGGTGGTGGTGAAAAAAGCCCTGAGCCTGGTATGGGGACTGCTGGGTTTATTCCTGCTCGTGTTTGTACTGATGATGGCGATTCGGGTGTACAAAAAACTGAGAAAAGATGTTTGATCTCAGATATCAGATGTTTGATTTTTTGATTGCTTGATTTTTTGATTGATTTAGGAAATCAGATCGCAGATTTGAAAATTCCGCATCCTTTCCACTTTTACCCTTTCCCTTCCCACTCACTCTTTGATTTCTTGATTTGCGAGGCCGCTCCGAATTGCCCTTCTTCCCCCCAATGTTCAAATTCCCCGATTCTCAAATTTTCAAATTCCTCCCACGCTATTCGTAAATAATTGAAAATCAATAGTAAAACTTCCCCATGCCCTTAAGCGGGGCGTTTCTATATTTTGTACCTTTGCACACTTTCAAACCGGGGTTTTCCGGTTGGTATTGTAAAGTATCAGACGACTATGAGCGCTACCTATACTGAGTTTTCCGGGCTTAACCTGCCAGCGATTGAGCAGGAAGTGCTGGAGCGGTGGAAAAAAGAACAGGCATTTGAAAAAAGTGTGTCACTGCGGGAAGGTAAAACACCCTTTGTGTTTTATGAAGGACCTCCCAGCGCCAATGGTATGCCTGGTATTCACCACGTGATCTCCCGTACCCTGAAGGATATGGTTTGTCGCTATAAAACCATGCAGGGTTTCCAGGTAAAACGCAAAGGTGGCTGGGATACACATGGTTTGCCTGTAGAGCTGGGTGTAGAGAAAGAACTGGGTATTACCAAGGAAGATATTGGCAAAACCATTTCTGTTGAGGACTATAATCAGAAATGCCGGGAAGCCGTACTGCGTTACAAAGACAAATGGGATGAACTCACAACCAAAATGGGTTATTGGGTTGATCTGAATGATCCCTATATCACTTTCGATAATCAATATATTGAAACCCTCTGGTGGATCCTGAGTGAATTGTACAAGAAGGGTTATCTCTATGAAAGCGTAAGTATTCAGCCTTATTCCCCTGCGGCTGGTACCGGATTAAGTTCACATGAACTCAATCAGCCTGGTACCTATAAAGACGTTAAAGATACCAGTGCAGTGGCCATGTTCAAAGCCCTGCGCAGTGCGCAAACAGCAGCTTTATTTGATGCAGCCGGTAATGAAGAGGTTTATTTCCTGGCCTGGACCACCACACCCTGGACCCTTCCCTCGAATCTGGGATTAACCGTGGGGGGTGATATTGACTACGTGCTGGTGAAAACCTTCAATCCCTATACACACTTACCGGTGCATGTGGTGCTGGCTAAGAATTTATTGGGTAAATATTTCAAACCGGAAGCAGAAAACGGTGATTTTGATGGTTATACTGCTGATGTAAAACTGATCCCCTGGCGTATTGTAGCCAGTTGTAAGGGTGCTGACCTGGAAAATGCCGGTTATGAGCAATTATTGCCTTATGAAGCCAATTCTCCCGCAGCCGTGGAAGCGATTACCCCTGGTGCAAAACCTTTTCGGGTATTGGTAGGTGATTTTGTAACCACAGAAGATGGTACCGGTATTGTGCACACGGCGCCTGCATTTGGCGCAGATGACTATAAAGTTGGACAGAAATACAATATCGGTATTCTGACCATGGTGGATCGTGAGGGTAAGTTTGTTGACGGATTGGGTGAGTTCAGCGGCCGGTTTGTGAAGAACTACAAAGATGATCCTGCTTATGTAGATGTGAATGTTGATATCTGCGTAAAACTGAAAAAAGAAAACCGCGCATTCAAGGTTGAGAAATACGAACACAGTTATCCGCATTGCTGGAGAACCGATAAGCCCATTCTTTACTATCCGCTGGATGCCTGGTTTATTAAAACCACGGCGGTGAAAGAACGGATGGTGGAACTGAATAAAACCATTAACTGGAAACCCCGTAGTACCGGTGAGGGTCGCTTTGGCAACTGGCTGGAGAATATGGTGGACTGGAACCTGAGTCGCAGCCGTTACTGGGGAACTCCTTTACCGGTGTGGCGCACTGAAGATGGTAACGAGGAACGTTGTGTGGGTTCTATAGCGGAATTGAATGAAGGTATCCGCAAAGCGAATGAGGTATTGGGTGGTGATGTGAACAAGCATTACCTGCATGAAGGTATCCTGGATCTGCACAAGCCTTACGTGGATGATATTGTACTGGTAAGTGATTCCGGTAAACCCATGCACCGCGTACCCGACCTGATTGATGTTTGGTTTGATAGTGGTGCCATGCCTTATGCCCAGTGGCATTATCCTTTTGATAATAAGGAACTGGTGGATAAAGGGGAAGCTTTCCCGGCCGATTTTATTGCGGAAGGGGTTGACCAGACCCGTGGCTGGTTTTATACTTTGCATGCCATTGGGGTTATGTTGTTTGACAGTGTTGCCTATAAGACTGTGGTGAGTAACGGACTGGTGTTGGATAAGAATGGCAACAAAATGAGTAAGCGCCTGGGTAATGTGGTGAATCCGTTTGAGACCATTGAAAAATACGGTGCAGATGCTACACGCTGGTACCTGATTACCAATGCCTCGCCCTGGGATAACCTGAAATTTGATCTGGCCGGTATCCAGGAAGTACAACGTAAATTCTTCGGTACCCTTTATAATACCTACCAGTTTTTTGTGCTCTATGCCAATGTAGATGGTTTTGCTTTTCAGGAAGCGGCTATACCCGTAGCGGAAAGGCCTGAGATAGATCGCTGGATTTTATCATCCCTGCATAGTCTGATCAAAAAGGTACAGACCGCTATGGATGATTACGAGCCCACCCTGGCCGGTCGTGCTATTGAAGAATTTGTGGATGAGCACCTGAGCAACTGGTATGTGCGTTTGTGTCGCCGTCGTTTCTGGAAAGGCGACTATGAGGCGGATAAGATCAGTGCTTACCAGACTTTGTATGAATGCCTGGAAACCATCTTACGTTTGATGGCGCCCATTTCACCCTTCTTCAGTGATGCGGTGTTCCGCAACCTGAATGCGGTAACCGGACGTTTCACGGTGGATTCGGTGCATCATGCTGATTTCCCGTTGTCGGATGATACGAAGATCGATGCCGGTCTGGAAGAGCGTATGCAACTGGCGCAGGATGTGTGTTCGCTGGTATTGTCGTTGCGCAAGAAAGTCAATATTAAAGTGCGACAGCCTTTGCAGAAAGTGCTGATCCCTGTACTGGATCCGAATATGAAAGATCAGTTATTGCTGATTGAAGACCTGATTAAGGCGGAAGTGAATGTGAAGGAGATGGAATACATCACCGAAACGGAGGGGATCATTAAAAAGCGGATTAAGCCCAATTTCAAGATGCTGGGTACCAAACTGGGGGCCCGTATGAAGGCGGCTTCGGCGCTGATTGGTTCGCTGGCGCAGCATGATATTGCCATTATTGAAAAAAATGGCCGGATTGAACTTAACCTGGAAGGGGAGCCGCTGGAGATTCTGCTGGAAGAAGTGGAAATTGTGGCGGAAGATATTCCCGGCTGGAGTGTGGCAGGGAAGGGCAGCCTTACGGTGGCCCTGGATATTACCCTCACCGATGAGCTGAAGCAGGAGGGGGATGCCCGGGAATTCGTGAACCGGATACAAAATATTCGCAAAGAATCAGGTTTTGAACTGACAGACCGTATATTCGTGAATGTGCTTGAGAGTGAGTCGCTCAAGCCCTCTATTATTAAATTTAACGACTATATTTGCCGCGAAATTTTGGCAGATGTTATTCAATGGGTGCCGGAAATAGCTGATGGCACTGAAATTGAGGTAAATGACAGCCTGTTAAAAGTGGCAGTAATCAAAAAAGGATAAAAGCGTATGGCTACCAAAAAACCAGCTTCCAAAGCAGCCCCTAAAAAGGCGGCTAAAGCGGCGCCAGCCAAGAAAGTGGCCTCTAAGCCAGCAGCCAAGAAGGCAGCACCCAAAAAAGCAGCCAAGCCGGCTCCTAAGCCAGCGGCCAAAAAAGCAGCTCCTGCCAAGAAAGCAGCAGCTAAAAAGCCCGTAGCCAAATCCACCCCCAAAGCGGCTAAGCCGGCACCCAAACCCGTGGCCAAAAAACCGGTTCCTGCCAAGAAAGTAGTGGCCAAGCCCGCTCCTAAGCCTGCAGCCAAAGCTGTAGCTAAACCCGTTGCCAAACCAGTTCCGGCATCTAAAGCAGTGGTTAAACCTGCCGCCAAACCGGTCCCGGCACCAGCCCCTAAACCCGCACCGGCCCCTGTGGTTAAGAAACCTGAGGTAAAATTACCTCCTGCTCCACCGGTTAAACCGGTACGAAAGGCTCCCGAACCCCTCAAAGAGGTAAAAGTGCCTAAAACCAGTACTAAAAACAGTGTGCCCTATCAGCCTGGATATACACCTATGGAAAAAAGAGTAGAGATAGCAAAAGGTAATGAAACACTGGTTCGCTACAGTGATGCCGACCTGAATGAGTTCCGCGAACTGATTAATAAGAAACTGGAAGCAGCCAAAAAGGAACTGGCTTATCTCCAGGGACTGATTACCCGCAAAGATGAAATGGGTGGAGACAATGATGATGCCCGCTATATGACCATGGAAGATGGCAGTATGAGTATGGAAAGAGAGCAATTGAGCCAGATGGCCAGTCGCCAGATCACTTATATCGACCACCTCGAAAAAGCGATCATGCGCATCGAAAACAAAACCTATGGCGTTTGTCGCGTTACCGGTAAACTGATCGATAAAGCCCGCCTGCGTGCTGTTCCCCATGCGACCCTGAGTTTGGAAGCAAAACTGGGACTGGTGAAGCCTTCTGCGGAGCAGTAGGGACTTGAGGCGTGAAAAGATATACTTTAATCAAGAAGCCGCTTAATTTTTAAGCGGCTTCTTGATTGTGGCAAATTAGATGTCAGATGTCAGATCTCGGATGTCAGATCTCAGATATGAGCCTGTATCAGCCATTTCACCTTTTACAACCTACTCAGGATTCACGACTCAGGTCTAAGGTTCATCACTTCACTTCCTGCATATCTACCAGTTTCTTATAGATGCCTCCCATGCGCAACAGTTCATCGTGGGTTCCTCTTTCGGCGATTTCGCCTTTTTGAAGTACAATGATTTCATCGGCATGGCGGATGGTGGAGAGGCGGTGGGCAATGACCAGGGATGTGCGGTTCTGCATCATATGATTGATGGCATCCTGTACCAGTCTTTCGCTCTCGGTATCCAGTGATGAAGTGGCTTCATCGAGTATGAGGATGGGCGGATTTTTGAGAACGGCACGGGCAATGGTTAAGCGCTGACGTTCCCCGCCGCTGAGTTTACTGCCCCGGTCGCCGATATTGGTTTCAAATCCTTCTTCTTTTTGCCGGATGAACTGTAAAGCGTTTGCTACGGCGGCCGCCTGTTCTATTTTTTCCGGTGAAGCATCGGTAACACCCAGGGCAATATTATTGGCAATGGTATCATTGAACAGAATGGGTTCCTGGGTAACAATACCCATCTGGTTGCGTAAGGAATGCAGGGAATAGTCTTTGATATTAATACCATCAATCAACAATTCACCGCTGCTCACATCATGAAAACGGGGTACGAGATCGGCCAGGGTACTCTTGCCGGCGCCAGAGGAGCCCACCAATGCGATGGTCTTACCTTTTTCAATGGTGAGGTTGATATTTTTGAGGATGGGCACATCTTCGTAATAGAAAGAAACATTTTTGAATTCAATGCGTTGTTCAAAAGAAAGCAATTCCCTTGCCTGCGGCTGATCCGTTACCGTTACCGGTGCTTTTAAAATTTCTTCGATACGCTGGATCGCTGCGCTGCCGCGCTGGGCATTGTAGAAAGAACCGGAAAGCGATTTGGCAGGGTTAATGATCTGCGTGAAGAAAACAATATAGGTGATGAAATTCTCCGCCTGCAAACCCACCTGGTTACCCAATACCAGGCGTCCGCCAAACCAGAGTATACAGGATAATACCAGTACACCCATGAATTCCGACATGGGTGATGCCAGGTCCTTTCGGAAGTTCATGCGGTTACGGATATGGTTGAGGGCATTGTTATTGGAGATGAATTTGTTCTCCAGTATTTTTTCTGCATTGAATGCTTTGATCACCCGTAAGCCACTGAGGGTTTCATCGAGGATGGACATCAGTACACCCAGTTTTTCCTGTGAGGCACCGGATTGTTTTTTCAGTGAACGGCTTAGTCTTCCGATGATAAAACCGGTGAGCGGTAGTAATACCAGCAGGAAAAGCGACAGCGCCGGGCTCAGCCAGACCAGTACGCTGAGGATAATAATGATGGTCAGGGGTTCCCTGATCAGGGCTTCCAGGGTACTCATCACACTCCATTCCACTTCATTGGCATCATTACTCATCCGGCTGATGAGATCGCCTTTGCGTTGTTCGGTAAAATAACCCACCGGCAGTTCCAGTATCTTGGTATAGAGATCGGCGCGCAGTTTGGTCATAACATAGTTACGCATGGGAGCCAATACCCGGAAAGAGAGATAAGTGAACAGGTTCTTGAAGAAAATGGCCAGGATAATGATGCCACAGATGGCTGCCAGTGCGGTTACCACACCCTGCTCTACAATCAAGCGGCTGATCACATATTTCAGGTAGTTTAACAGGCCATTCACAGAAAAACTGAATTCCGGCTGTGTTTGCAGCAGCTTTTCCTTGCCAAAGAGCAATTGCAGGAAGGGGGCCAGCATGGCCAGTGAAACCAGTGAAAAAAGTACCGATAATAGGTTAAAAACCACATACAGTACAATATTCCCCTTCTGGCTACGCAGGTAAAAAAGTATTCTCGAAAAACGCTTCATATCAGGATAAAATCGGTAAAACACAGCAAAGTAACTAATTTTACACGCAATCAAATCTCAGAAGATGGAGGAAGGAAAACGACAGCGACAAGTGGCAGGAGCCATTCAGGAAGAAATGAATGATATTTTCAGGCGTCTGGGCCTGGGTATGATGCAGGGAGGTATGGTGTCTATCTCTTCCGTAAAAGTAACCCCTGACCTGCTGGAAGCCAGGATATACCTGAGTCTTTTTCAGGTGGCAGATGCCAAGCAGGCCATGAAGACCATTGATGCCCGTGCCTGGGAGATCAAGAAAGAACTGGCAGATCGCATGAAACACCAGCTTCGCCGTATTCCTGTACTGCATTACTACCTCGATGAAACCCTGGATAATGTGTTTAAGATGGAAGAACTGTTTAAGAAGATTCAGGAAGAAAGGAAGGATGAAGGGGGTAGTGAGTAGTGAGTAGTCAGTTGTGAGCCGCAAGCTTCAAGCTACTAGCTACTAGCTTCTAGCTACTAGCTTCTAGTAAGGGAGAGAAAGGTTGTTGCCTGCAATGAACTTCCAACCTCAAACCATAAACCACAAACCCTAAACTATCTTGAACTTTCTCTTCGCCTGGCGATATTTCAAGTCCAAGAAATCTACCAATGCCATTAACATCATTGCGTGGATCAGCGTTACGGCGATTGCCGTGGGGTGCGCAGCGTTGATTGTCATACTCAGTGTGTTCAATGGATTTGAATCGCTGGTGAAAGGGTTGTATGCCGATTTCTATACCGATGTACGCATCGCACCCGCTGCGGGTAAAACCTTTCATCTTTCCAACACACAGTTGCAGCAGATCAAACAAACACCCGGTGTGGTTATCATGAGTCTTGTAGCCGAAGAAAAAGCATTGCTGGTGAACGACGAATACCAGGCCATTGTGGTGATCAAGGGTGTGGATGATCAGTATGCACAAACCAACCGGGTGAATGCCCATATCCGCCGGGGTAAATACCAGCTCGGAGATGTCATCACACCACAACTGGTGCTGGGCGCGGGTATTGAGAATGCCGTTGGTGCCGATGTGGAAAGGGGCTTCTATCCTTTAACACTGTACACGCCCAATAAAAAAGCCAGTTTTGGATCGGCAGCAGGATTGAATGCTTATCAGGTAACCGCTGCCGGTACATTCCTGATCCAGCAGGATTTTGACAATAAGTATGCTTTCACCAACCTGGCTTTTCTGCGCTATATGCTGAACATGGATCCCGATGAATACAGTGCTGTGGAGATTAAAACCAATGGCAAGGATGCATCGGTAAAAGAGGCTTTACAGGCACAGTTGGGTAAGCAGTTCCTGGTACAAACACGGTACGAGCAGAACAAGAGTTTGTATGCAGTTATGCAAATGGAGAAATGGGTGATCTATGCCATACTATCCCTGATCCTGCTGGTGGCAGCATTTAATATGGTGGGTGCATTAACCATGCTGGTGCTGGAGAAACAAAAAGATATTGCTGTATTACAAGCCATGGGTGCCCGCCCGAAAAAGATCAGATCCATATTTCTCGCTGAAGGATTACTGCTTGCCGGTATGGGTGGCGCCGCAGGATTATTACTCGCGGGTGCGGTCTGCTGGGCGCAGGTACGGTTTAAATTATTGAAACTGGGGGGGGATACTTTCATCATTGACTACTACCCCGTGAAACTGGTGGCATCCGATTTTCTGCTCGTAGCAGCCACCGTAATGCTCATCGCCATCCTCGCGGCCTGGGTTCCGGCCAGTAAAGCTGCTAAGAAAGCATTTGCGCTTAAACTACAGTGATATGTTGGATGGCAGATCTCAGATGTCAGATGTTTGATTTTTCGATCAAAAATTCACAGATCTGACATCTGACATTTCTTAATAGTCTCCGAGGGTCTCCGGTAATTGCGCCAGTGCTTTGGCGAGTTGTTCGTCGTTGGGGGCGATGCCATGCCATTCGTGGCTGCCTTCCATAAAGTCAACACCCTTACCCATTTCTGTTTTCATCAGTATACAGATGGGTTTGCCTTGTCCGGTTAATGATTTGGCTTTATCCAGTGTAGCTACTACATCATCCATATCATTACCATTCATTTCAATAACGGTCCAGTTGAAAGCTTCAAACTTGGCGCGCAGGTTATCGAGCGACATGACTTTGCTGGTTGGTCCGTCGATCTGCTGACCATTCCAGTCTACTGTGGCAATGAGGTTATCGGTTTTGTGGTGTGCGGCAAACATAACGGCTTCCCAGATCTGTCCTTCCTGCAATTCGCCATCGCCATGGAGGGAGAATACAAGGTGTGGGTCCTGGTTAAGTTTTTTGCTGAGGGCAGCACCAATGGCCACACTCATACCCTGACCCAAAGAACCACTGGCAATACGTACGCCAGGCAGGTGTTCGTGGGTAGTGGGATGGCCCTGTAAACGGGAATTGATTTTGCGGAAACTGGCCAGTTCTTTTACGTCGAAATAACCGGAACGGGCGAGTGCGGAATAATAAACCGGTGAGATATGTCCGTTCGACAGGAAGAACAGGTCTTCACCAACACCATCCATGTGGAACTGGCGGTCGTGTTTCATGGTATGAAAGAACAGTGCGGCCAGGAAGTCGGTACAGCCCAGTGAGCCACCGGGGTGACCACTTTGTACGGCATGAACCATTCTAACAATATCACGGCGCATTTGCGTGGCGGTATCTTTCAGTTCCTGAATGCTGGACATATTTTTTGATTTATGCCGCGAAGATAACAGGCAAAACCCAACCGGGAAACAAAAATTAGGCTCCCGGAGCCCTGCGCTGTGTTTTCCATACGATTCATTAGCTTTGCCACACTTTAAAACAGCTAATGATATGTCAGAAGACCTGGATCTTATACTGGCCGACGCGGAGGATTCCATGCGTAAAGCCATCAGTCACCTGGAGTCAGAATTGGTGAAAATCAGGGCTGGTAAGGCCAATCCAACCATGTTAGATGGTATAGCGGTGGATTATTATGGTTCACCCACCCCCATCAACCAGGTAGCCAATATCAGTATACTGGATGCCCGTACCATCAGCATCCAACCCTGGGAAAAGCCCATGCTGAGCGCCATTGAAAAAGCCATTATGGCGGCCAATATTGGTATTACTCCCCAGAACGATGGGGTGCAATTGCGTCTGTTCCTGCCACCACTTACAGAAGAGCGCCGGAAGGAACTGGTGAAGAAAGCCGCAGGTGAGGGCGAACATTCCAAAGTAGCCATCCGCAATATCCGGAGAGATGGTATTGAGCAGGTAAAGAAACTGCAGAAAGATGGTCTCAGTGAAGATGCCGCCAAAGACGCAGAAAAAAATGTGCAGGAACTGACCGATAAATTTATTTCGCTGGTTGATAAACACCTGGCGGCGAAGGAAAAAGAGATTATGGCGGTGTAGATGTGGAAGGCAAAAGTCAAAATTAAAAAGTCAAAAGGCAGATCCGTTAATCCGATCTGCCTTTTTAATTTCGACGCTACTCACTACTCACTATTCACTACTCACTCACTACTCAGTTTTCCTGTTCACCAAATACACCCCACCCAGAATCACACCCAGACAGGCCACTTGGAGCAGTGTGATTTTTTCGCCATCCAGCAGGCCCCAGAAAACAGCTACAAAGGGAATACCATAGGTAACCATGGAAGCGAAGAGGGTACCTGCTCTTTTAACGAGCATATAGAAGATAACCGATGCCACAGCCGTACCCATGACGCCCAATACAAACGAGGCAGAGATGGCTTTAATCATGGGTAAGCTGGTGAGTTCGAGGTTGAGAAAGCCGGTATAAAACAGAATGATGCTGCTGGGAATGGTGAGGAAGGCAAAAGCCAGGGAAGCAATATTCAGGGAGCCGATCTCCCGCATATACCTGCCCACCATATTTACATTGATGCCATAAAAAAGGGTCGCCAGCAGTACCAGGCCTGCATAACTGATATTTTTAAAACTGACTTCTTTGCCAGCGGCCATGAGCAGACAAAGGCCAATAAATCCGATGACTACACCCAGGATATTGGTACGGGAAGCTTTGAGTTGAAAAAAGAAAACACCCACCGATACAGCAAACAGTGGTGTTAGGGCATTGAGGATACCGGCCAGGGAACTATCGATCTGGGTTTCTGCTACACAAAACAAATAGGCAGGGAAAAAATTACCCAGTAAGCCGGACAGGATCACCAGGAACA
>JAACZQ010000041.1 GCA_009996675.1 Chitinophagaceae bacterium | reverse complement strand
CAGGAACAATTTGTTGCGGGGAACCTGTTTCAGTGCTTTGAGGGCAAACGGTACCAATACCAGTCCCGCACTCAGTATACGGAGGGAAGCTACCTGGTAGGGAGACAATTGGGTCATGCCCTCCTTCATGAGAATAAAAGAACTGCCCCAGATCAGGGATAGGGCTATGAATATGCCCCAGTTTATCAGCCGGTCTTTCAAGTCTGTTTAGTTTTTTCAAAGGTGGACTTTTTTGAGGGATCACAGACAGAATTTGCAGGGACTTGATATATTTTTGAAAAAAGAGTATATTCATTACTCAATAAAGCCTGCTAACTATGGGAATGCTTAAAGAATTCAAAGAGTTTGCCATGCGTGGCAACCTGGTAGACATAGCCGTTGCCTTTGTCATGGGTGCTTCCTTTGGCAAGATTGTCACTTCGTTTGTAGACGGTATTGTCATGCCTATTATTGGTACCCTTACCGGTGGGGTAGACTTTTCGGATAAAGTTATTGTACTGAAAGATGCTGTGGCGGAAGTCAAGGATGCGGCCGGTACGGTGGTCACCAAGGCTGCCGATGCCGTAACCATCAAGTATGGGTTGTTCATTACCAACCTGTTCGACTTTATTGTGGTGGCTTTTGCGGTATTCCTGGTGATCAAAGCCATTAACCGGATGAAGAAAGCCGAGCCCGCTGCGGCCCCGGCACCGCCTCCGGGTCCTACTGAATCCGAAAAACTGCTGGCGGAAATACGGGATTCCCTGAAAAAGGTATAAACCGCCTGAAAGGTGGATAAATATTGGCCCCTTCCGGTACAAATAACCCGTGAAGGGGCTTTCTTTGCAGCTAAAGCACGAATCAGTGAATACAGCGAGTTACCAGATTAAATTGGATCAGTTCGAAGGTCCGTTCGACCTTCTGCTCTTTTTTATTGAAAGAGACGAACTGGATATCTATAATATCCCCATTACCAAGATCATTACCGATTTCCTGGAATTCATACACCAGGGTGAAAAACTGAATATTGAACTGAGCAGTGAATTCATCCTGTTTGTTTCCACCCTCATGCGTATCAAAGCCCGTTTATTGCTGCCACGCAAAGAAGTGGATGCGCAGGGTAATGAAATTGATCCGCGCCAGGAGCTGGTAGATAAAATCCTTGAGTACAAACGCTTCAAAGAAGCTGCTGTACAGATGGCCGAAATGGAAGCCATGCGTATGCTGATGGTGAAGCGCGGTAACCTGCAGAAAGAACTTACCGGCATCGGAGAAGATGCTTCCGAGGGCACCGAAATCCAGACCATTACCATGTTCAAACTCATGAAAGCGTTTGAAAAAGTAATGCAAAGGGTACACGATCGGCAGAATAAACCGGTGCATACCGTGGTTCGCTACAATTACACCATGGAAGGCAGCCGCGATTATATGCTGGATCATGTGCGCAAGGAAAAAACGGTTGCTTTTGAAAAAGTCTTCGAAGTTTGTGAAGACCGTATTCATGCCATATTCCTGTTTTTATCCATCCTGGAACTTACCCAGCAGAAATACATGAAGCTGATGGTAGGGGAGGGACGCAATAATTTTATTGTGGAATGGAATGATAACCGCGAAGCTGAACTGAAAGAAGAGGGGCTGACAGATGAAGACTTTACCAATACCTTCACGGATGATGCCGTGCCGCCCGAACTGAACTAAGACCAGGTTGAAATATTGAAAAAAGGATGCGGGTGCATCCTTTTTTTTGCCATGCAGGGCTGTTTTACCTAAAAACTGTACTACCTACAAGATAATCATTCCTGATGGGTAAAACAACTGTGTTTTTTCGCAGTCCGCTGGTTCATCCATTTATGATCCATAGCAGGACCGGCCGTTTGTGTTGCTGAATGATGGTATCCAGTGTTTGCAGGAAAGCCGGTGAAACGGTTGCACAACCCAAACTATTGCAGATCTGGTTGGGATATACCTCATCATCCGGAACACATTTGTGCGAATGCATAACGATGGCCCTTTGCATCGCACGGCTATTGGAACTGTCCAGTCCGATCAGCCGGTAAGACCTCCCGAATATACCCGTATACCGTTGCCCCACGCGGTACTTGCCATAAGCGCTGCAGCCCGAGCCGTAGGTGTTTGAATATTTGACCGTGGAACGGAATAATTCATTGCAATTGCCATGGGTTACCAATCCGGCATTCCGTACCGATGCCTGCTGAAAGTCATAGACAAAAAAACGCTTGCGGCCGTTGTGTATGGACAGGTCCAGCAGGAAACAGATACTGGTATCCATTTTATGCTGCCGGGCATAGCGGCGTGCTTCTTCAATGGTTTTATGCCAGCGCGCGTCTGAGGCAGTGGGTTGCTCACTGGTAAATGCATATCCGAATACGATGACCATAGTGGCCAGCAGCCATTGTCTCATAACAGGAAGATGCAGCGCATAAAAAAATCCATACCGGGGTATGGATTTTGGGAATTCAGTATGATTTTATTAACCCATTAATGTAGCAGTTACCTGTACTTCGCTGGACAGTAGGCTTTTCACTGCTTCTGCTATCCCCTGCGCATCATAACCACATTCTCGGTGTAATTCTTTGAGGGTGCCATGTTCAACCAGCCGGTCGGGAATACCCAGGATTTTCACATCGGCTTTATAGCCATGAGCATTCATGAATTCCAGTACGGCAGATCCAAAACCGCCCACAGTGGTGCCGTCTTCTACGGTAACAATTTTCTGGTAGCGGCTGAATACCTCATGAAGCATTTCCTCATCAATGGGTTTTACAAAACGCATATCATAATGGGCCGGATCAATACCAGCTGTTCTCAATTCACGGATGGCCGTGGTGGCGAAGTTACCCGGGTGACCAAAACTGAGGATGGCCACTTCTCTTCCGTCTTTGATCTTACGGCCTTTACCAATTTGTACAGCTTCCAGCGGGGTACGCCATTCGGGCATTACGCCTTCCCCACGCGGATAACGGATCACAAAGGGATATGCATTGGTATCGAGTTGTGCGGTATACATCAGGTTCCGTAATTCCTGCTCATTCATGGGTGCACTTACCACCAGGTGTGGTATGCAGCGCATATACGGAATATCATAACAGCCATGGTGTGTGGGACCATCTTCACCTACCAGACCGGCACGGTCGAGGCAAAAAACTACGGGCAGTTTTTGAATGGCTACATCATGCACTACCTGATCGTAGGCCCTTTGCATGAAGGAGGAATAAATATTACAGAACACACGAATGCCCTGCGTAGCCAGACCGGCACTGAGGGTAACAGCATGCTGCTCACAGATACCCACATCAAAAGCACGGTGTGGCATTTTCTCCATCATGAATTTGAGGGAAGAACCACTGGGCATGGCGGGTGTTACACCCATGATTTTTTCATTCATTTCTGCCAGCTCAATCATGGTATGGCCAAACACATCCTGGTATTTGGGCGGCTGTGGTGCTTCTACTTTCTTTTTGTAAATCTCTCCGGTAACCTTATCAAATAAACCGGGTGCATGCCATTTGGTCTGGTCTTTCTCCGCTAGGGCATAACCCTTGCCTTTCACCGTAATGATGTGCAGGAGTTTAGGGCCGGGTATTTCTTTCAGGTCTTTTAAGGTATCTACCAGTTTGGTGATATTGTGACCGTCGATCGGACCAAAGTATCGGAGTTTGAGGGATTCGAAGAGATTACTGCTCTTGCTCACCACACCCTTCATACTGGCTTCCAGTTTGCTGGCCAGGTCGCGGCTGAGTTGTTTGCCTACGGGCAGTTTGCCCAACAGGTTCCATATTTCATCGCGTACTTTATTGTAGGTGGGAGAAGTGCTGATATCGGTAAGGTATTCTTTGAGTGCGCCCACATTGGGGTCGATGCTCATGCAGTTATCGTTCAGGATGATGAGTACATCGCTGTCGGCCACACCGGCATGGTTCATGGCTTCGAAAGCCATACCCGCTGTCATGGACCCATCGCCGATAACGGCTACGGATTTGCGGTTCTCCCCCTTGTATTTGGCAGCCATGGCCATACCCAGAGCAGCCGAGATAGAAGTGGAAGAGTGCCCCACACCAAAAGTATCGAAATCACTTTCCGATCTTTTGGGGAAACCACTCAGGCCCTTGTATTTACGGTTGGTAATAAACTGGTCGCGGCGGCCGGTGAGTATTTTATGGCCATAAGCCTGGTGCCCTACATCCCATACTAATTGGTCGTAAGGTGTATTGTACACGTAATGAAGGGCTACACTCAGTTCAACCACGCCCAGACTGGCGGCAAAATGGCCACCATGTACACTCACTACATCAATGATGTATTGGCGTAATTCATCGCACACCTGGTGTAATTGCTCACGGGACAGCTTTTTGAGGTCATCAGGGCTATTGATCGCACTGAGTAAGGGACCAGGGGTCATTTCCATGTGGGCCGTAGTTTAGGCTGTAAAAATACGATTTTGGCGCTATGTGTTGCTCCTAAAAGGTTATAGAACAGCCAATAATAGCGAAATGTTCAGCGATTTTGGCGGCTTTTTTAAGCCAAACAACGCCAGAATTTGCCTTTAGTCACATTTGCCGGTATTCCGGGCCCTGAATCCTTCTATATTTGTTTTACATGAGAACTAGTAAATCTACCCTATACTGGTGGTGTCAGCTGGGCGGTTGGTTATTTTATGGTCTGACCATGATATTCTTCGCCCTGGTGTTCGAGAATACGAGCATCAGTACCAAAATGGATATTTTTTACCGCAGGCTTGCCGTAACAATTATCTGCGGTATACTGTTTACCCATGCCCTTCGTCTCCTCATTGTTAATATGGAACTGCGGCCCCCGATTCAACCCCAGAAATGGTCGCTTTTAAGTCTCACGGTACTGAGTATTATTGTCCTGTTCAGTCTGAGTAACAGTGCCATTGTAGAGTGGCTCCGTTTCTATGATCCCGATAAAAAAGCCCCGCTGGAGAAACGTTTTTTGTCGAACCTGGTACTCGATTCTCCCATGATTCTTGTATGGGTTTCTATCTATTATGTCTGGCATTATGTGGAGTTGGGTACCAAGAGTGAGATCCAGAAAGTGCGGCTGGAGAGTCTGGTTAAAGAGCTGGAGCTGAAGACCATTAAATCGCATATCAATCCGCATTTTATTTTCAATGCGCTCAATAGTATCCGTGCCCTGGTGGATGAGAATCCGGGCCGTGCACGTACGGCCATTACCGAACTGAGTAATATTCTGCGCAGCAGTATGCAGGCCGAAAAAATGGAAACCGTATCTTTCGAAAAGGAACTGAATATCGTAAAGGATTACCTGGCACTGGAACATATCCGTTTTGAGGACCGGTTGAACGTGGAATACGAGATCGATGAAGATACCCTGGACCAGCCGGTGCCTCCCATGATGCTGCAGACCCTGGTGGAAAATGCCATCAAACACGGTATCAGCAAGCAGAAAAACGGTGGGCTGGTGCGGGTGATTTCGGATTATCGCGATAATCACCATGAACTCATCATACAAAATACCGGACAGTTAAACAATACAACCGGGGGGGATGGGTTCGGTATCAACAGTACCCGGAACAGGCTGAAGTTATTATTCGGCGGAAAAGCTAACTTTGAAATCAGAGAAATCGGGGAAAATATGGTTGAAGCCGTTGTAAAAATGCCGGTTCAACCCATATATTCCTAAATCAATATCATAAATTTGAGATATGGCTATCAAAGCGATTATTATCGATGATGAAAGGCTTGCACGGAATGAGTTGAAAAAACTGTTACAGGATCATTCTGATATCGAAGTGATTGAAGAAGCGGCGAATGTAGATGATGGTATCGAAAAGATTGAAACCCTCAACCCCGACCTGATCTTTCTCGACATTCAAATGCCCGGTAAAACAGGTTTTGATCTGTTGGCCGAAGTAGAAAAAGCACCCAAAGTAATATTTACCACAGCTTATGATGAATATGCCATCAAAGCTTTTGAAGTGAATGCACTGGATTATCTGCTGAAACCGGTGGAGCCCAAACGGCTGGCCGATGCCATTCAGAAACTGCAGGCAGAAATTTTCAAGGAAAATGTAGGCCTTAATGGCATCAACCGCGGGCCGCTGACCGAAAACGACCAGGTCTTTGTAAAAGATGGGGAACGTTGCTGGTTTGTGAAACTGGGTGAGATCCGTTTGTTTGAAAGCGTGGGTAACTATGCCAAAGTATTCTTCGGCACCAATAAACCCCTGATCCTGAAATCGCTGAATGCCCTGGAAGAAAGACTGGATGACCGCATGTTTTTCCGCGCCAACCGCAAACACATCATCAACCTGCGCTGGATCGAAAAAATTGAACCTTATTTCAATGGCGGATTACTGGTTGACCTGAAAGGGGGTGAAAAAATTGAAGTAAGTCGCCGCCAGACCGTCAAGTTTAAAGAAATGATGAGCCTTTAATCCCGGTACCAAGCCGGAGCCAATATACTGCCGGTCTTGTGTATGCACAGGACCGGTTTCTTTTACCCCAAACATGAATCTTATGAAGTATTCTTTCCTGCTGCTGGGTCTGTTGATCGCTGGAACAGCCTGTGCACAGAACCTCGACAAAGTCATTAATGTAAAAGATGTGGAACGTATTGAGCGCACATTGTCTTCCGATGAAATGGAAGGCCGCCGCACGTTTACACCCGGTATTGATAAAGCCGCCGCTTTTATTGCCGAAGAATTCAAAAAAGCAGGCTTGCAAACCTGGAATAACAGTGGCAGTTACCTGCAGGAATTTCCCATGGTGCGCACCAAATTCATCAGTGCCAATACCATGCTGGATGGTATCAGCGTAGACTCCCGTGATGTGATTGTTTTTACCACCCAGGCGGAGGTGAAAATGAATGAACAGTCGGGGTATGAAAAAGTAATGATTGGTAAAGGCGCCAGCTTCAATACAGAAGTCCGCAAATACATCAATGCCAAAAAGAATTACCTGGTACTGGTTGACACCAGTTTTGCCAAAACATTCGGTGGCCTGGTTCGTATGAAGGGTACCATGTTCAAATCCGAGTTCAATACCATTTTTGTACTGGCCAATCTCGACCCTAAGTCGTACAGCGTGGAAGCCAAACACGAAATCACCGAACTGAAACTGGCCAATGTGGTTGGTGTGATCCCCGGTAAATCCAAAAAGAATGAATACGTGATTTTCTCCGGTCACTATGATCACCTGGGTATTATGGGTAAAGACCGTCAGGGTAATGTACTCACCGATTCTATTTTCAATGGTGCGAATGATGATGCTGCCGGTACAACGGCCATGATCATGCTCAGTAAATATTTCAAAGCCGAAGCCAATAACGAGCGTACCCTGGTTTTCGCTGCATTCACGGCAGAGGAAGTGGGTGGTTACGGGGCTACTTATTTTTCCCGTCAGTTTAAGGCCGAGGATGTGAAAGCCATGTTTAATATTGAAATGATTGGTACCGAAAGCAAATGGGGAACCAATTCTGCCTATATCACCGGGTATGAAAAAACAGATATGGGTAAGATACTGCAGGCTAACCTGGAAGGAACCGGTTTTACTTTCCATCCCGATCCCTATCCCGATCAGCAATTGTTCTATCGTTCCGATAATGCTACCCTGGCCCGATTGGGTGTGCCCGCACATACCATTTCTACTTCTAAAATGGATATTGAGCCGCATTACCACAAAGCCAGTGATGAAATTGGTACCCTGGATCTCGAAAACATGACCCGCATCATCCGCGCCATCGCTTTAAGCTCCCGCGGCATCGTCAGCGGTAAGGAAACACCTTCACGGGTGGATGTATCCGGACTGCGCTAAGGATCTGAGTCGTGCGTGAAAGGTTAAATGTGAAATGTGCGGTAGTTAATCGAATTGCATATCTGAGATCCGAGATCTGACATCCGACATACTATTTTCTACCATAAAGAAGCCGCTTTACAAATAAGCGGCTTCTTTATGATTCAGTATTCCTTTTCATGCCTCACTATTTCCAGGGGCAGGGCACTGGGCTTCTTCTTTTCTCCGGAGAATGAAAGATCAGTGAGAATTCGAATGTTTTTAAGGGCCCCACATAACTGTTGGTATTGGAAGTGTTGATATCGTAACTCACGCCACCCTGTACATTGCCATACCGCAATCCTACATAGGGAATAATGGCTTCATTATGCCGGTAAAATAAGCCGGTATTGAATATGGTGGGATGTTCTTCGGCGTCATAATCGCCAATAATATAACCCAGGTTGATACCGCCATTATAGGAAGTAATGGTTTTCTCAAAAGCAAACATCAGGTTGGCATTGAATACCACTCTTTCTCCCAGGAAACTCTGGTAGTTGGCATGCAGGTTATAACGGGGCGGATCAAACTGGTTGGGGTCTTTGAGTGCAGAGCGCTGGCTTTTGATGAAACGATAGCCGGCAAAGCCAATATCAAAACTGGACGACTCTGTTTTGTAAGTATAGTTGATACCGGCAAAAGCGGAGTAATAGGGTTTGATGGACGATAAATAGACTTCGTTGGTGGGCAGTGAGCGATTGAATCCGGTATAGGATATCTGTGAGGGGAATGCCAGCCGGTTAAAATCAATCAGTGTATTGGCATAGCTGAATCCCAGGCCGGCAGATAAACCGTTCAGGTCATCGGCATCCAGGCTGATGTGTGAACTGATGGCCAGGCTCACGGAATTACTTTTATAGGCACCGCTCAGGCCATAATCCTGTAAAAACAATAAGCCACCACCAATATAATTCTGGTCATTGTCGCGCTGCTTGAATAGGCGACCGTCGAAGGAAAGGGATGTGGTATTCAAGGGTTCCACACCGGCACTGATCCATTGGTTGCGCCGCAAGCCCATCAAACGCCAGTTGGCATCACCATTCCCGGCCAGGGCGGGATTCACGCTCAGCGGAGAAGCGAAATACTGCGAGAATATCGGATCCTGTGCACGGACCTGCAGGCCTGCACAGCAACACAATACCATCAGCAAATAACAGAAGCGGGTTTGTATCATTTCATCGGGTTATCATCTTAATAAAAGCGTTTGACCAGTGCGCTGCACCTGACTGCCATCATTGGCAATACCCACAGCCACCCATATATAAATACCCATGGGCTGCGGTGTGCCGTTGAGTGTACCATTCCATCCATCATCATAATTCTTACTCTCAAACATCAGTTGGTTAAAGCGATTGTATATCCTGAAATACTTGAACTCTTTGATGCCTGACAGGAAGGGGTATAGTTTGTCGTTCACACCATCGTTATTCGGCGTAAATGATTTAGGCATGAAGATGTCAACTACCTGCTTATCATATACCCGTACCAGTACAGAATCCCTGGTTACACAACCCGCCGGTGAAATCAGGTTCACCACATATTGTTGTGTATTGGTGTAATTGAAATTCACATTCGGACTATTCTGGAAGTCAATACCCCAGGATGGCGTCCATTGGTAGCGGTAATTGGGAATAGATCGTACACTCACCGGTGTGGGCACTGTTTTATAAGCACTCACGGTTGGCATAGTCACACCGGGAATGGGAATTTCAATATCAACCGTTGAATCCATGGAAGTGGGATAATTCGGACAGTACAATTGTGTAGCCGTTAGTTTGATGTGGTGATTACCACCCACTGTATACGTATTGGTACTGTTGTATCCGGATGTGATATTGTTATTGCCAAAATCCCAGCGCCAGTTGATGGGACCGGTGGTATTGGTATCTGTGAGGTTGGTCAGGTTCATCAATACATCAATACAATAAGTGTCATACGCAAACTTGAGTATGGGCTGGTTGATTTTAATCAGGGTAATACCCTGGGCCAAAGTATCCATACAACCAAACTTATTGGTAAGAATGGCATTGTACCTGCCTGGTAAACCTGTAACAAGTGAATCATTATCCGTTCCCGGTAATATGGTGCCGTTCAGCTTCCACTGGTATCCAAGCGAATCCGGAGAAGTGATGAATAAAGTGTCTGCGATATTGTTACAGATATAAATACCGTGACGGGTATTCATGGTTCCAACCGGCAGGGAATTTATAACCTGTGTAAAGAAGCTGGTATCGGTGGTATTCAAACAGCCACCATGCCGTACATTGGTAAATGCCAGTATACGGCTGCTGGCTGCAGAAGCCGGTACCGCTAATTTGTACGGTGCATTGGTAATACCCGATATGTTCTGTGGTGTACCATTATTATCGGTATAGGTGAAGCTCCAGGGCGCACCCCCGGTAAAACTCAGTGAAAGCGTATCATATGGGTAACGGCAGATCACATTATTACCACTGATGGTTACGCGCGGCACGGGTAATACGGTTACCGTAGCGGTAAAGCTATTGCTGATACAACCGGTGTTTTTAGCCACAACGGTATACACGGCTGTGGCATTATTGGCTGTGGTATTATTCAATACCTCACTAACCGATGCCTGCTGGAAAATAGCATTGGTCATGCCCGTGATACTACCATTCGGATTCACTGCCGGTAATGCCCAGGTATAAGTGGTTCCTGCGGGCGCATTCGCCGGTGTGGCATTGAAAGCAACACCACTGCAGACCTGTGTGGCCTGGTTGCCAATGGCGGGCAGGTTGGCACCAACGGCAATGGCCAAAGTAAAGGGTGCACCCACACAGGTACCCGCCATTGGCGTAACCTGATAAGCGATTCTTGCCGGTGCACCGGTGGTATTCACCAGGGTCTGGAAAATATTGGCAGTAGGACTGGCCTGCGTGGTAGCACCAATAATTGCACCAAAGGGTTGAACAGTGGGTGTGGTCCAGGTATAGCGGGTATTAATGGGCACGGGTCCGGGTGTCACCGTAATGGGCGTACCCGTACAAACAGTATCAAAAATATTGGGAATCGCCGGTGTGGGATTCACGGGTACGGTTAAGGTGAAATTAGTACCCACACAACCATTGCTGGCAGGCGTAACCGTATACACAGCTGTGTTCACAATATTATTAGTGCTGCTGAGTATCTGGCTAACGGCGGTTTGTGCAACCGAT